>JAAEQP010001516.1 GCA_024231375.1 bacterium
GTCTGCAATGGCTGGCTCGGGCAATGAGGGTAGTGTGCCGGAAGCGACGTAGGTTCGCAAGGCGTCGGTGATCACGTCGATCGGGTTGTGGCCTCGCAGTTTCAGCGTGCGGTAGACGCTCATCAGGATCGCCTGCGTGGCGGCGCCGCGTTCGCTCCGGTTCGACTGGCTGTTCTTCCGAATGATCACGGCTGGACGGATCTGTCGCTCGGCGAAGTTGTTCTCCCACGCGATCTCCGGGTGATCCAAGAACGCGAACACGAACTCGCCCCAACGCCGCAGACGCTTGGCCAACCGCAACGCGTCCGCATCCCGATACTCGGCACGGCTCAGTTCGCCCACCCGTTCGTTCAGTCGCTGCATACGGCGCGCATACCGCTCCGGCGTGAAGTCCGGCCGCCCGCGCAGGCGAATGCCGTCATGCACCACCCGACGCAGTCTCTTGGCAAACGCCCGCCAGTCGGCCGAACCATTCCGCTCGTCCACCTCGTGCACCTCGCGCAGCAAATGCACCAGGCAGACCTGCCGGTCGATCCGCAGGATCGGCTAAGCAGTTGCCAAAGGCAACTGCCGGTCGCCGACCTCCATGAGCCCGTACGCCGCCCAGAAGTCGTGGATCAGCACGCCCGAAAACGCCTCTGTGAAGAACGTCTGCAACGCCGGACTGCCACGAGACCGGTCGATCATGTAGTAACACACCTGCGCGTTGGCGAAACACCACAGCCAGTGCGTCTGGCCGCCGACCCGCCACCCCGTCTCGTCCGCGTGCAGATGCGTCGATCCCTTGGCCTCCGCACCGATCTGCTCGTACCACGCCGCCAGGATCCCGGCCACCCGATGCCAGCCCTGCACCAATCCGCCCGGCGTGATCCGCGTTTGCAGATGGCACGACAGGATCTGGACCACCTGAGCGATCGTCACGCCGAGGCCATAGTGAAACCAACTCGTCAGTCCGAACACGCGGTGGCCCAACGTCGCGCCCGCCAGGGCATCGGGAACCACCGGTTCGACGTGCTTCTTGCACTTCGGGCAGAAGTCTCGGTGGAGCGTGTGCTCGGTCGCGACGGGCTCGATCTCTTCGGGAATGTCCTCGACGATCCGCGTTCGCGTTCGACGACAGCGTTGGAGCCGTCCGCCGCAGTCGGGACATCGCGGCAGGCGGTGCGTCTCGCGTCGGTCGATCCGGTTGGGCGTTGCCCGACGCGTTCCCCTATGCCCCTGCCTCGCTCCCGGTTTGCCTTTGCGTTTGGGCGTCGAGGGTTTCGTGTAGACGGGCACCTGCCCGGAGGGAGTCGAGGGGCTGATCGGCGGGACACCGTCCAGTTTCGACTGCAATTCGGCGATCCGCTTCACTGCCGCCAGCAGCACGACCTTCATCAACGACGCATCACACCGTGCGAGCCGCTCTGCCTGGGCTTCCGTCAACTCGCCCTGCAAGGCGGCGTCGATCAATGTCTGAAGCTCAGCATCCGTGCCGATAGGTGCCTCCATACACCTCTGCATACCCGATCAAAGGCGACAGCGCAAGGCGCAAATGCGAATTTCTTCAAGATTTGTCACGACCGTGCATTGCAGGCGGCTGAAGTGTTACCTTCAAGATTTGTCACGACCGTGCATTGCAGGCGGCTGAAGTGTTACGGCATAGGCACTTTGACCGCTCTGAAGCGGTCTA
>JAAEQP010001517.1 GCA_024231375.1 bacterium
CCACAGAGAGCGCAGTCCGTGGGGCAGGCGCCCGTGTGGGGGCGCAGGAAGCTGTCTTCGTAGGTTCCTGGTCTCTTGCTGAAGACCACGTTACAGCCACAAGGACATGACACGCTGCGGCCACCGCCTCTTTCGCCGATGTCCTTCTCGATACACTCGCGGCAGAAGGTGTGCGGGCAGTCAGGGAAGGACTCGTGATTCACCGCCTCGCAGGCCACTCGGCTGCATATGGTGCACATGAGCTGCAGTTCGATCACGGGATCGTCCTTGGGGACGATAGAGCACGGCAGCCTGCTGCTTCCGTCAAGAACGGTGAGCACCGGGAGCGGGGACGACGGCGTGGCGTCTTCCGCCCCAGTCGCGGTGGGCTTTTCGTTAGAGCGCCTGAAGCGCTTGAACCGGCTGACCGTGTCATCGAAGTTCAGTGCGCCGCTCTGCCGCCTCCTCTTGTTCTTCGCTCTGCTGTCGTTCCAGTGCTGAACCAGTTCCATCGATAATTCCGAGCACCGCGCGAGCTGCCGGCGCGCGCCCCGGACACGGTTGCGCAGCACGTCCACCTCCTCCAGGAGCCTCTGGAGACACCCGGCGTGGCCCTGCATGTCCACCAACCGGCGCACCGCGCCGCACACGCAGACGATCGTCCGCCGCGTGCACTGGTGCACGGCGTGGTCCATGGCCTCCTTCTGCCGGCCGGTCCAGCCGCACTCGGTGCAGCACACGGCATGCCCCATCACGCTGTACGTGAGCGGGCTTGGCCCCACCGTATTGTGCGTGAGCGAGACGGTCGGGCACTCCGGACAGTGATCGCCGCGGACCGCGGCCTCCGCCGCGCATTCTTGGCAGAAGAGCACTTTGCAACCAGGGCTTGCGTCGGTGTGATCCACGGGGTCGTACACCACCCGGGAACAGAAACCACACTGCACGCGGAACCGTGCGCACGTGTCCCGTACCCGCAGATCGTCCGGGAAGTCATTCTCCCCGTACCCGCTTTTTAGGCGGGTGTTCTCGACCTTCGGTGCGGCCGAGGGAGGGGGCTGTGGCTCGGGTTCCCACGCGTCCTCCTCCAATTCGACAAAAAGTCCCCGAAGA
>JAAEQP010001518.1 GCA_024231375.1 bacterium
GAATTTCGTCCTGGCAAGCAGGGCGAGGGCGGTGACGGCGTGACGATGGCGGTGTTGAGCGTTTAGGTTCAATCACGGCAGTTCGTAATCGCAGCCGTCCCATCCCGGGGGCGTGTAACCATCTCCGTTGTAATCGACGTAAATCGGGTTGGTGGCAAAGCGCGGCACTCCGAGTGGGTCGAACTGGGGCATGCCTCGGGGCAGGAAATTTTTCCCGAAGCCCATCACCACTATCTGTGAGTCCTTTTCAATTCTCAAGTTCAGCGTCCCGTCGTAGTTTACCACGTCGTTGGTTGGCGCCAGTTCCACGTTCGCCACCTGGTCGCAGTTGACGAAGACCTTGAAGTGGGAGACGTCGATCGAGGGTATGGACTCGACGTGGACCATTAAGTCGACCGTTGATTCGTCGACCGGCTCCGTGTCGCCCATGCCGGCCCGGCCGTTGATCATGACGCGGGCAAAGGCGCCGGTGCTGGTGACGGCCCGTCCTTCCAGGATCGATTCCACCAACTCGTCTTGATTGAAGTGCGCGGGCTCGTCGGTGGATGATTTGAAGTAGGTCCTGGGCATGCCGGGCATGCCGAGGCCGTGGGTGTCGGTGACGGAGACGGCGGTGATTTTGTGGCCGAGGTTGACAAAGCTCATCCAGTCCTCGAAGGTCCCGGTGGATTTTGGATTCTTGGGATCCATGAACACGCGCTTGTTTCCGTTTTGGAGTTCGATGGCGTTGAAGTTCCAGCTCCAAAGTTTGGCGTCGGGCTTGAGTCCGACGTACTCGGGACGTTCGAGGTTGGCGCGGCCGGTGGCGCGGTCGTAGTCGATGGCGCACATGTAGGCGCAGTTGAGTCGAGCGTGGTTGAGTTGGATGACGCCGGCGCCGCGCTCGCGAATGGCGGCGTAGACCTCGTCAATGTCGAGCCCGTACCAGCGCACCGGCCCGCCGCGGGCGTCGAGATCGAAGCGGGGCTTGACCGGGTACATGTTGATGTGCTCGGGCGAGGTGCAGGTGACTTCCTCGCCGAGCACGGTGGCGACCCACTGGCCGAGCCTGGATTCTTCGATGCCGGGCTGCCAGGGGACGACGGCCTCGTGGTCGGTGGAGACCGGGACCTCCAGGCCTTCGGCGGCGGCGGTGACGATGCGCATGGGGATGGGGACCTTGCTGTCGCCGCTGGGTCCGGCGTGGAGGTGAGTGTCGGTGGAGAGGAAGCCGCGGGTGTCGACGGCGTGAAGCAACGTGGCCGAGAGCTTCGCGGTCCGGCCGGGTTCGATCACGAGATCGCCCTCATGGATCGTGTACTCGAAGCCGCGGGTGACGCTGACCTGGTAGGCCCCGGGGACCACCAGCGCTTGCCCGGACCCGTGGCGGCAATAAATCGTGCGCGCGAGTTCGTCATTTTGGTAGAGCCCGATGCGCGCGGGCAGGCCGCGGCCGTCGCCGTCGTTGACCTCGTAGCGCAGGGTCCCGCCGGGGGGGATTTGAAGTTCGAGGGATTTGCTTGCGGGGATGCGAAAGTAGACCGGCTCCGGGTCGGGTCGGCCGCTGAGACTGGCGGTGAGGCGGTATTTTTTCTTGAGGTTTGGGACCATGCCGTCGAAGGCGCCACTGTCGTCGGTGCGGAAGCCGTCGAGGAACGTCCACTTGCCCTCGCGGTTTTTGATGGCGAGTTCGACCTCGACGCCTGCGAGGGGCTCGCCAGTGTTTTGATC
>JAAEQP010001519.1 GCA_024231375.1 bacterium
AGTCGCCATCCGTGGCGAGGGCCGTAACAATCGTGCCCGTGGCCGGAATCCGGTGGGCCTCACACGTGTGGTAGCAATAGCTTTCCTTGTGGCCGTCGTCGTCCGTATCGAGTTTCCGGCCGCACTCGGCCTCGAGCCACGCCAGCACCTTGGCCACCGTGGGGTCGCTGGTACCGCCCGCCTGCACACCCGTCAGCGGGATGAACGCGTTCGCCACGTTCAGCGATCCGCCCCCGCAGCAGCCGACGCCGGGATTGTTCTCCGCATACATCTGTCCCCTCTTGGGCTTCTTCCACTTGGCGCGCTTGACGATGTGCTGCCACCCCTCCTTCGCGAATGCCGTGTCCGGGAACCACGGATAGCCGTAGCCCAAGGCCCAGCAATCCGCGCCCACATCCCCCACAGGAATGAAGACTTCCTCGCTCCGGTTATAGATGACATACAAGAACGAGCGCGTCAGCGGTACCTTGTTCCGGAAGTGTTCTGTCATCCACTTGAACCACTTCTCATTGGCGTCGGCATAGTCCGTGCCGTGAATGATGTCGTGGAGGATGAAAGAAGTGGCGCTGTGGGAATTGCAGTCGGCGAAGATGAGATTCGGTTCGCACGGAATGCCGCCGGTGGGGTTATCCACGCTCTGCTTGTGGAGTCGTTTGATGGCCTCTTCGAGCGTGTAGTGGGTCTTGCGGCCATCCTTCCACACGAAGTCCCAACCCTTTTCCGAGTAGCGCATGTCGCCCGTGAAGAGTTCGTAGAGGCACATGAGCTGGGTCACGTGCGCGGTATACATCACGTTCTCGTAGCGGCACGGGTCGGGCGGGTCGCTGCCGTAGTCCCAATAGGCGGTGACATAATGCCACGTTCGGATGTCGAGGATTCGTTCGCAAAGATCCAGCAGTTGCTTCTCCACGAGTTCGCGATAGG
>JAAEQP010001520.1 GCA_024231375.1 bacterium
ACTTCGGGCAGTGGGACTTTGAACACATGGACTGGTCCCGCTACCTGGCGGATGACACCTTCGAACCCACGTTCACGCCCACCTACGGTATCTTCGCCACGGAAGACGAGATCGAGGCTATGCGGGCCGAACATGATCGCCAGGTCGCTGAGACAGGGGAGTCGCAATTCACACGTAGCGCCGCCCGCTATCGCGACATGAAGCCGGAACGATGGATTCATCGGTACTTCGGCAAGCATGACGAGGTCGAGCGCACCGGCGTGGAAGGGTTCGACGACACCGAGAACGTTCGTTCCTGCAACGATCTGGCTCTCGCGGCCGTGGTGTTGAAGGACAAGAAGCTGCTGCGTCTGGCCGTGCGGCATGCGTTGTCCATCGCCATGTGCGAGTACTGGTGCAGGGATTTCACATCCAATATCCCCGGTGGCTACCGTGAGGACCGCTCGTTCCGGCGGTCGGGCTATTGTCGGACCATCACGCGCGCCATGGATCTGGGTGGTGAGATGCTCACCGAGGCAGGACTGCTCTACCTTTTGCGCAGGCTCACCGAGGAAGGCATCGGAAAGATGGACTATGTCTTCTGGCGGTTCGACTATGTCCATTCCTGCAACCAAGGACCCTGCTTCTCGGCGGGACGCATCCCCGCCTATCTGGTGCTCGAGCGAAACTGGCCCCGCGTCAAACCTTACACGGAACTGGCGTTCCAAGATGTGCTCGGATTCTACGACAACGCGCTGTTGCCCGACGGCGGCTACCTGGAAGGGCCCACGTACCTCAACATGACCCTTCACTACGCACTGCTGTCCACCGACCTCTACGCGCGCGGCCGGGGTCTCAAACTCAAGGATCTCGCACCGCCTGTATTGCTCAAGACAGCCGACTACATCACGTGCGTGAGTTCCACGTTACCCGAACGCGATGTGATTCCGGTCGAAGACTGCGGCGTGAAGATGGGGAAGAGCGAAATGTTGACCATG
>JAAEQP010001521.1 GCA_024231375.1 bacterium
ACAAGGATCCGTCCGCATCCCACGCGATCGGTTCGACCCACCGCGGTACGGCGCCTTGTCCAGTGTTTTCCCAATCGCGCGCACCCGGCGCAGCGTTCTGGGTCCACGTCTGCCCGCGGTCAGTACTGACCGCCAAAAGATCGACATCCGCGTCGTAGCGGCCGCCGGATGCGGACATGGGCGTGATGCGGACCGCTAGCTCGCCATTGGGCCCGACGGCGAGATGGCTCGAGCCGCCCCGTGCGTTGATTTTGGGACGCTCCTCCCAGGTGAGGCCACCGTCGCCGCTCATGGTGTGATAGACACCGTTGCTATCGTTCCAGATCACGTGAGCCGTGCCATCCGGAGCCACCTCGACCCAAGGGCGATCGACCATTGCGTTTTGTGCCAGGTAGGTCCAGGACCAACTCCGTGCGTGATCTCGACTGACACCAATAGTGATGTGCGTCCCCTCGCTGGTGGTTCGGTTGAAGCCCATGGACGCGAAGTAGACAGTACCGTCTGGAGCGACGGCAAGATCGGTGTCCGAGTTTCCGACCGCACCTTGCTCCGGCGTGCCCACGTCTACGCGTTCCCAGGATTGACCGCCATCGGCACTCTTCCACAGGCTTGGCGGGCGGGCCGGTAGGTGCGGCACTCTCGGAAACCCGGTGACGAGGAGAGCGCCATCGGCAAGCTCCGCTACCATCGGTTCGCGGTTTTGCACGTCCGTGTAGTGGACGGTGTCCGATACGACGATGGATGTTGTCAAAGTTGAGCCCGAACGATCGGCCGCCTGGGTGCAAGCGCTCACGGTAAAGGCGACGACAATCACCAGAGTACCAGTCACGCTCAACGCACTCAGTGGGCTCCGGCGAGCTGCTGCACAGGTCAACATGAACGAACGTCCGAAGATCGTGTCCACGGTATTCTCTCCTCTTCAAGGTGACGTTTTCAGTCATGCGCCTCAGGACCCAGGCCTAAACCTGCTGGCTGCTCGCACACATTTGAGCGTGCGGGGGGAGGGTGCCGGTGGTCACCCCTCTTCTGCGTTCAATCCGCTCA
>JAAEQP010001522.1 GCA_024231375.1 bacterium
GAGCAAGGATTTTCTCGCCGGCTCCATCATTCCCTATAATGGCGCCTTCCGACTTCCGAGTCCCTTTCGTTCTCGAGGTAAGGGGAACGCAACCGAGAAGAGGATGTGTCGATGAATTGTTCAGTGGGTTTGGCGGGAGGCGCGAACGGGGCCCTCGTGTTCGTGTCGCTTGTTGTCTTGACGGCAGTTCTGGTCGCGCCTCAGAAGGCCCTCGGCCAAGGCGAAGCGCAGCGGATCAAATGGACGGCAGGCGAATGGCATGTCGAGTTTGAGGCGCCGATTTCCCGTCTGGCGTGCGAACACAAAGCTTCCGGCGCGCGGGTCGAAGGCGCCCTCACGTTCTCCGCGCACGTCAAGGGCGAGTGGAAGCCGTGGCGCGTCGTCATGCCGCGGGATTCGGTCAAGAACCGGCCGGCCCTTCTCGACGAGAACGGAAATGTGCAGGGGTATCTGAACGTCACGGGATCGGGCGGCACGTTGCGCATTCACGTGGTGCACCGCTCGGCCCAGAACTACCCGGGACGCCTCACGTTCCAGGGAACGGCGGGTCTAGGCGAACAGACCTTTGCGTGCCGTACACGACAGAATCCGGAATCACGCGTCGTGCAGTTGGCGTCGGGTTCAGCAGACAGCGCGCTGAACGATTCGTTGTTCGACATGCAAAGCGACACCGTGTTGCGGATGAACGGGGAACGCGTCGCGATTCGCACCAAGGAACGTGGCGAAGGACAAGACCCTTTCTCGATTGAGGCGACGGCGCTCCCCCACGTGGCCGCCTATTCCGCCCTCAAGTTCGAAGTGATTCGCGATTACTACCGCGAGCGCTACGTGCCCTACTACCAGCCCATC
>JAAEQP010001523.1 GCA_024231375.1 bacterium
CCGTCTCAACCGGCGCCTGTGCGCCCCCAACTGTGAAAGCCCGTTGCGCAGTCCAGTCTTCGTGGCCGGAGACCGTCACTTCGAGGTGGTACGATCCCACCGGAAGCGCCTCCGACATCGTGCTTGTCCACGTCCAGTTGTCCACTTGCTCGAGTGGTTGCTCCCACGCCCCGTCGCCGGTTGTCGACTTCACCGTGGCGAGCACGCGGTCGGGCACGATGACGGTGTCATACACGGCGGCCGTCACCGAGATCGTGGCGCGATCCGCGCTCGGTCCGGGGGAAAGGATAGTCAGGCGCTTCCTTTGCTCCAGAACGCGCGTCGTGGATGTGAGTTCCCCTTCCTTGAACGTGAAGGCGCGTGCGCGTTTCGTGAACGCGCCCCAATCTGTGGGTTTCAGCGGACTGCTCGTGACCAGGGGAATGCCGTCCACCTCGTACTGATGATGGGTGTGCCAGTGCCCGAAGAGCACTGCGGCGATGTTGTTCCGCTTGCTGAATCCCTGGAGTTCCGAACTGATCGGCCCGGGGATATGGGCCAGGATCACGACGGGTTTGTCGGGAGGGAGCAGTTCCATATCACGCCGCCACCATCGCATCTGGCGTTCCCGCTCGAAATCGGAAAGGAATCCTTCGGTGACCAGCGCAACGAAATGGACACCCCCGTAGTTCCACGCGTAAGCGTAGGGGCCGAACACGTCGACGAAGTTGCCCATCTTGGGCCGC
>JAAEQP010001524.1 GCA_024231375.1 bacterium
CCCCGGTCACGGCTGATGTACAGCCCCGCCGGTGTGCCCACGTAAATATCGGTCGATTCGCGCGGCGCCGACAGCGTGTGCACCTGGGGAATATCGAGTCCCTCTCGGCTCACGCGCCACGTCTTTCCCGCATTCTCGGTGATGGCAACTCCTGAACTCATCAGCCCGTACCAACGATCCGAGTCGGCGACGTCAACGCGAACATCCGTGATCGCGAACTGTCGACCCACTTCCATCAGCGCCGCCAGCTCCTCCTTGGGCATATTCGCACTGGCTTTGGTCTCGGAGGCCCAAGTGAGCAGCGGGGCCAATTCGCGTACGATGGGTGTCCACGTTCTTCCATTGTCATCGCTGACGGTGACGATGGGGCTCCTTCGCCTGCCAATTGGCGCGTTTACTGCGCAGAACAGACGGCCCTTCTTCGTCTCATCGACGCGGATCCATAGCGGGTGCCCGCCAACGGGTTCGTAGGAGCCAAATCCCCAGGTTCGTTCGGCACGGGGCGGTATCGTCCATTCGCTGTCGCTTTCTGATCGGGTGTACAATCCGTCTGCCGCCATGCGATAGA
>JAAEQP010001525.1 GCA_024231375.1 bacterium
AAGCTCTTGCGTCCCATTATTGCCCTTCTTAGGGCAACAATGGGTGGCTGTCCCCCGCTTATCGCGGGCTACGCGCCAGGGTCGAGATCTTCCAGCAGCCCCGCTGAGGCCCCTATCGGGTCCTAGCGCCCGCCGACACCGCGGTAGGGTCGCGCTCCGTCGCGACCGTCTTTGACCGGCGCCCTCTGTCGTTGAAGCCTCGCCCTCACGTCGGTACCATGACCCGAAAGCGGCGGAATATGGAAAGGACATCCATCATGTGGTGCGCAATCGTGCTCGGAGTAGCTGTCATGTCGGCAACTGAACCCGTACCCGAGACCCAACTGGTCGACGGTGATTTCGAGGTGGCGAACGTAGTACCGCCGCTCCTCGACCTGGACGAACTGCGCACACGCCGCGTGCGTGGCGAGGACGAGTTGCCCATCGTCGTTCCACCGTTCGAACAACACGTCCAGCGTCCAACGCCGGTGCCCGACGGACTTGCATTCACGCGGGCGCGCCAACTGGACGCCTACAAGGCATGGGACCGCAAGCTTCCGGACGGCTCAGGGCAGGTCTCCGCGTTTATTGTCGACGGCGACAATGCTTGGGTCGCCACCGAAAACGGCCTGTACCTGGACACGAAGCGGCATAACGCCTACGGGGTGGACGGTCCCCTCGCCACTCGTATCACCGCACTCGCGCTCGACTCCAAACACACCCTGTGGGTGGGCACGCCCCTCGGGCTTAGCGTCCGTTCGACCGATGGCGCGTGGCGTGCCCTGCGCGGCCGCGACGGGCTACCTTACGAAGATGTGACCGCGCTCGCCTTCGACGCGCGCGACCGTTTGTGGATTGGCACCACCCGCGGCGCGATTCAGTACCGCCCCTACGAAGAAGGCCGGCAGTGGTTCTACCGTGCGGGCAGACGCTATCTGCCCGGCGACGTGGTTCGCGACATCGCCTTGTCCGCCGACGGGCAACAGGTCTGGTTCGATATGGACGCGGGCGTCGGTTGTGTCGCGGCGGAGACAGCCACACTCCTGGCGAAGGCAGAGTCCATCGAAGAACGCGTCAACGAACGGCACCGGCGGCTCGGGCTGGTGGCGGATTGCCTGCTCGACGATGCGGCGAACCCCACGGCCCACACCATTCCTGACCAGGACAACGACGGCCTGTGGACGGCGTATCACGTGGCGGCCATGTCCCTCTGCTACGGGACGACCAAGGACGAGGCCGCGCTGCGTAGCGTCAAGGAAAGCATGCACGCCCTCTACATGCTGCAGAACGCGTCCGGCACGCCCGGCTTGGTCGCCCGGAGCGTGGTCCCTGCCGACATCGGCAAGACGAAGAGCGAACAGTGGCGGCCCACGGCGGACGGCACGTTGTATTGGAAGAGCGACACGTCGAGCGACGAAATCGACGGCCATTACCTCGCCTTCTACACCTATTGGGAACACGTCGCCCGCCACATCCCCGAAGAACGGGCATTGTGCGAACGTCAGGTGCGCGCGCTCACGGACTACATCGTCGACAACGGCTACCTCCTCATCGATTGGACCGGGAAGCGCACGCGTTGGGGATTCTGGAGTCCCGAATTGCTCAACAATCACCCGGAGCACTACCTCGAAAACGGCCTGAACAGCCTGCAAATCCTGTCGTTCCTGAAAGTGGCTCACTACATCACGGGCGACCCCAAGTACAAGAAGCATTATGACTCGCTGATCGTGGATCACGGCTATCTCAACAACGTTCTGCTCTCGAAGAAAACCTTTCCCGACTCCCACAACCATTCCGACGACCAACTCGGTTACGTGGCGTGGTATCCCATCCTGCAGCTCGAACGCGACCCGCGCGTGCACCGCGCCCTGCAGGCGGCCGTGCGACGCCACTACAAGATCGTCGAACCCGAGCGGCCAAGTTTCTTCGCGTATGTGACGGCCACCATTGACCCCTTCTACGTCGATCTCGATGCCGCCATCGAGAATCTCCGCAACATTCCCGAAGACCGGCGGTCCTGGCGCACGGAGAACAGTCACCGGACCGATGTAGTGTTTCACCCCCGCGTAGACCGGTTCGACAAACCCCAGTTGCTTCGCGTGTTGCCCGCCGACGAACGCACTTTCGGCAAATGGAACCGGAATCCTTACATCCCCGACGAAGGCGGCGACGGTCGCCATGAGGACGACGGCGCCGCCTATTTGCTGCCCTACTGGATGGGGCGGTACCATGGGTTCATTGCGGAAGTGAAGTAACGGCGGGCATTGCGCTCTTTTCACGCAGGTGGTAAGTTGTGCTCAGGCCGACGCGAACGAGCAAGGAGCTAGACACATGACGCAAAGAGAACGGGGACCGAGGAAATGGGGACTGTACCAAGCGAGTGAGTCCCCGAACGAGACGGGACTGTCCCCATTTCCGTTCCTCCTCCTAGCCCTCTTCCTCCCCTTCTGTTTCTGCTGCATCGCCTCTGCGGAGGAAGCGCCGGAGACGGCGGCGCCAACGGCCCCGCCTCTACGCGCTGGCTTCGCCCGCACGGACCTTACCCCCGCCGTCGGCACAGAGATGCCGGGCGGCTTCAGCAAACGCCTCTCCAAGGGCATCCACGATCCCCTGTGGGCCGAAGCGGCCTACTTCAACGACGGCAACACTGAACTGGCCGTCGTCGGCATCGATCTCATCATGATTTCCCACGAAACCGTCGCGCTTGCCAGGAAACATGCCGAAACCCTGTGTGGCATTCCAGCCTCAAACATCATGATCGCCGCCAGCCATACCCACAACGGCGGCCCGGTCGTTGATTGCCTCGGGTCCACAAGCGACCCCGCTTACTGCCAGTTCGCCGCTGAGAAGATCGGCGAAGCGGTGGCGCAAGCCCATGCCAACGCCGCGGAATCTCAGGTAGCCTGGGGCGCGGGGCATGAGGACACGGTGGGCTTCAACCGCCGGTTCTACATGAAAGATGGCACGGTCAAAACACATCCCGGCAAGATGAATCCCGACATCATCAAAGCGGAAGGCCCCATCGACCCGGAGGTAGGCGTCATTTCCGTGCGGAACGCCGCCGGCGAAGTCACTGGTTGCATCGTCAACTATGCGCTCCACGGCACTGTCATCGGCGGTGCGGAGACTTCGGCTGACTGGATTTGCTACTTGCGTGAAACGGTCCGCGCCGTCATGGGCGACGACGTGGGCGTGGTGTTCCTGAACGGTGCATGCGGCGACATCACCCAGGTCGACAACCGCAACCCGCGTCCCACCGCATTCGGCGAAGTGTGGGCGCGGCGCATCGGCACCATCGTCGGCGCGGAAACCCTGAAAGTGCTCGCCCGCGCCGAATACGCTCCCGCCGCGACGCTCGGCGTGACAACGAAGACCCTCGCGCTGCCCATCCGCGACTTGGCCGCGACGGACGAGGAACATGTGGCGAGTGAAGCGCCCGCTTCAGGGCTCGGCTCGGGCAAGAAGGATGCCTACCTCCGCGAAGCGTCTTTCGTCCGCGCCATGAAAGAGCGGTCGCCCACGGTCGACGCGGAGATCCAGGCCATGCGCATCGGCGACGTCGGGATCGCGAGCAACGGAACGGAGTACTTCTGCGCCTTGGGCCTCGCCATCAAGGAAGGGTCGCAGCACAAGATGACCATGGTGTCCGAACTCACCAACGGCTACTACGGCTATTGCGCCACGCGCCCGGCCTACGCGGGAGGGGGATACGAAGTGCGCACGGCCCGCAGCAGCTATCTCGCACCCGGCACCGGCGAACAGGTTGCCCAAACCTCGGTCGAGTTGCTCAACCAGCTTGTGGGGCAGTAGGCGCACAACCGCGAGAGGGACGCATGCACGACCACAAGGAGTCTCCCGAAGCAGTCAAACTTGGCGTGTCGATGGGCATCTGCATAGGAAATGAGGCCGGTTTGTAACCGTCTTGCGCCCTCTCCCGACGGGGACTTTCCAAAAAGTACATTGGCCCTCGAATGAGGCAACATCAGGGGGGCCTTGACCCCCTGTGGAGACACAGATCGTGCGATACGGGCCATTCTCCGAGGTCGAGTCTGTCTGCGTCTCGCGCAGAATCCAATACGTTGGTCTTTTTGGAAGGTCCCGACGGGAGAGGGGTGGGGCTCGCCCGCCGCAGGCGGGTCCTACTGCTCACCGCATTGTGTCAGAACCCGAGACCGGGGATTACTGAGGTGAACACCATGCTTCTACTCATGACCGCCATGTGTTTCGGTGCGGTGGACTGGCAGCATCCCGGCGGGATGGTGACCGACGCCACCCTCGTCGAGGTGCGCGTGAAGTTGGAGAACCACGCCTGGGCACGGCAAGTGTACAACACGCACAAGCGTCAGCAGGTGCCGTGGCTCGATGCATCGTACGAGGACCTGCGCCGCGTCTTCCCGACCGCCTGCGGAAACGTGTACCACAACTACTCGTGTCCCACCGACCGATGCCGCCTCACCTTCGACCCCTTTGAACCGGCTCACTTCACCTGCCCCGTGTGCAAAGAGGTCTTTCCCGCCGACACGGACGCGGGCATCTACACCGACAGTCAGCGGTACAAGGGCACCATGTACGACGGCTGGGCATGCATGTTCTACCAGGCCGCGGGTGCCAGGGCGGGTGAGATGGCCTTGATAGCGCGCATCGAGAACGACGACGCCCGGTTCCGCCGGGCTATCGAGATCCTCATGCTCTACGCGGACACCATTGAAGGCTTGCCCACCCAAGTCGATCCCAGTCCTCAGATGAACCGCATCCTCACCTACCATCGCGAAGGCGACAACAAGGTACTCTTCGATCTGGCATGTGCCTACGAACTCGTGCGGGACCGCATGACGTCCGAACAGCGCGCGCGCTTTGAGACGGTGGTCCTCCAGCGCATGCTCGACGATCTCATGCTCGAACCCATCTACACCTACGACCACAACAACGTGTACCAATGGCATCGCACCATCGTCCAGACGGCCATTGCCCTCGAACGCGACGACCTCATCGATTGGAGTTTCGGATTCGGCGCGTACTCGCCCGAGTCTCAACCCGACCACCGAAGTATGCGGTTGCTCTTGGACACTCATTTCAAACCCGACGGCGCATTCTGGGAAATGTGTTCCGGCTACCACCTGTACCCCGTGTATTTCTTGTGCGAATTCGCCGTGTTGTCGCACCGCCTGTCGGCCATGGACCCTGTCCGGTTTCCGCCCGATCAATACGATATGACCGACCGCGCCAGTCGCGGCGGTACGGTCATCCACGGCGCGCTCCACTGGTTCCTGTCCATGGCTATGCCCAACCGGTCCATGCCCACCATTGGCGACTCCCCGCAACCTGAAGCCGGGCTCGACAACTACTTCGTCACCGCCGAGGTGGGCTACCGCTTCTTCGATGTGAAGGCCGTGGGCGACTACCCCGCCTACCGTGAAGGCCAACGCCGCTGGAGCGCGTTGCTCTACGGCGCGCCCGAAATCGTGCAACACGAGACGCCCTTCACCAGTTCCTTTCTCTCCAGCGGCTGGGTGTCCCTGCGGAACGAGTGGGGGGGCAACCGCGTGTGGGCAGGGCTGAACGGACTCATCCCCGGCGGCGGTCATCAGCACGGTGACCGCCTCGGCTTGCTCCTCTATTCGCACGACACCCTCCTCGCCCTCGAGAAAGGAACGCCGTACAACGAAAGCACCACCCGCGTCCTGGCCACCTTCTCGCCTATGCACAACACCGTGACCGTCGACATGCAATCACAGACCCAAGGCGAAGCCCTCACCCCCGAACAGACCCCCGAAGTGGTTCACTTCCACGCAGGAGAATGGCTCCAGTTCGCCGAGATTTGCGCGGACCATCTCTACTCTCAGACCACCGTGTTCCGGCGTGCCGTAGCTGTCATCGAAGACGTGGCCGTAGACCTCTTCCGCGTCGAAGGCGGCGACACCCACGATTGGATGCTACACCACGCAGGCGATGCCCCGGATCTGTCGGTCGAAACAGTGCCCGCCGCATTCGAACCCGTCGACTGGCTGTACAACGGAACCGACAACGTGCGTGTCGCCGCGAGCAGCGCGGCATGGGATGCCCGGTGGCATGTGGACGACGTGACCTCGCGGCTGACCATGGCCGGCGCCGCCGACACATCCGTGTACCAACTCGAGACCTATCCCATCGGCAATGCCGTCGTCACCACCGGCCATCCGCCCTGTCAAACCCTGTGCGTGCGTCGCACCAACGACGCCCCCTTCCTCGCCGTGTGGGACGCATGGCGCGGTACCCCGAATCTGGAAGAGATCGCGTTCACGGACGACGGCGGCGTCATGCTGAGGACGCGTTCCCACACCTATCATCTTCGGTTCGGCTCCGGCGAAAGCACGTTCGAGGACGGTACAACGATCAGCACCAACGGCGCATTCGCCATCACCCGCGACCGCGACGCGGCAGTGATGATCGGCGCCTCGTTCCTCAACGCTACATCGCAAGGCGATGACCTGGCCATCAAAGCAGAATCGAACGTGACCGCCGTCGTCACCCGAGGTCCCGACGAGCCCACCATCCGCACCTACCCCGCCATCCAACACGATACCCACGGCGGCGAGGACCATCCGCGCCCCCCGCCCGACGTGCGCGTGGACGTCCCCACCGGCTAGGACAAGGCGCATCTCCACCTGGTAGCGTCAGCGTACCCGCGGACCATCTTCTCCCTCTCCAACGGGAGAGGGTTGGGGTGAGGGTTCTCTTCAATTCTCGCGGCTGCTGATCTGCGTGCCTGGCGCTGGCCGCGGATCGCGCACCTTCACGCACATCTTCCTCGGTAGGGTCGGCGCCTCTGCCGGCCATCTTCGCCGAACGCTGACAGCAGAACGCCGACAGCCTCCCTCCTCGTTGTGGCCGGTCGCGGTCTCTTGGCCGCGCACCGACCGCGCCACTCCTACCACCGAAGGTCAACCATTCCCCACATCAGGAAGTGTGGGACCGGCGCCCTCGCC
>JAAEQP010001526.1 GCA_024231375.1 bacterium
GAAGAGAACGTCAAGGGCTCGCAATCGGCCCAGCATAGTCGCGACGCGCCGCCGACTACCGAACAGGTTCGAGACGCGTCCGCAGAAGATCTCAACAGCATATTCCACGATTGAGGAGTACTTTTCATGTTCAAATCACGCACCCGGCTTGTTCGCGCCGCACTGGACGAGGATATCGGGCAAGAAGATGTGACGACCAACACGACGGTCCCCCCAAACGCCCGATGCCTGACCCGGCTCGTCGCCAAACAAGCCGGCGTCTTCAGCGGCGTCGAACTGTTTCGCACGGTCTTTGATTGTCTTGAAGCCGATGTCACGGACTGGGGCGCCCACGCGGATGGCTATCGGTTCAAGAAGGGCGAAGAATTGATTTCGTTCTGCGGAAACACGCGTGCCGTGCTGACCGGCGAGCGGGTAGCCCTCAACTTCATCCAACATCTCACCGGCGTCGCCACCATGGCAGCGCAGTTCGTGGAGGCCGTCAAGGACCACAAGTCCCGGATCTGTGACACACGCAAGACGACCCCCTTCCTCCGGAAATTCGAGAAGATGGCCGTGGTTCA
>JAAEQP010001527.1 GCA_024231375.1 bacterium
ATCCTGCAACCATAGCAACCATGGCCAGTACCACTGCGCTCAGGCCGGTTCGAGCGGTGGTGAACCGACTCAGAACGTCCGCGCCGTAGCCCAACCCCTTCACAAGAATCGCTTCCTGAACCGGCTTCAGGCCGAACACTGCGCTGCCCCCTGCCAACAAGGCGAGCACGGCACCGGTGGAACTGGCACGCTTCCAGTATAGCCCGGCCACGGTTAGGGCAAAGGCACCCGTGAAATAGATTCCGCCACTCACGGTCATGAAATCCCACAACCGCTGGCCAAGGGGGTAGAAATAGCTGATGACGTAGATGACGACGCCGGTAACAACGATCAGGGCGCGCGCCATGAAGACTTGAGTCTTCTGCGAGAGGGGCCGCCCCATCATCTCGGCGATGGGCACGCAAACATCGTTCACGATGACCGAACTCCAGCAGAGGAAGTAGCTGTCGTGGGTGGACATGAACGCCGCGATCATGGCTGCGGTGATGAGGCCGATAATCCCGACCGGCAGGATGCGCCCCAGGAAGATGGGCATGGCGTAGAGCGATCCTACCGCTTCAACGCCCTCCTCCGCAGGGAAGAATGCGCCGTTCAGGAACGCCGACTGTTTGATGTAGACAAACGCGCAGATGCCCCAGAAGCAGGGCACCATGATGCGGACCGCGTAGGACAGCGAAGCCCACATGAACTGCTTCTTCAGCACGGTCTCGCTTTCGCAGGCCAAGGCGCGCGCCACGGACGTGGGCCACAAGGCACACCCCACCAGACCGGCCGAGAACAGCGTCCAGATGATGTACTCGATGCCGAAGGAACTCTCGGCGTCCAGCGGGTTGAAGCCCTTGCTGCCTTTCAGCTCCGCCATGGTCGCGAAGATGCGGTCCCATCCGAGGTGGCTTACAGCCAGCACGGTCGCCAGGATAAGGCCGAAAGCCAATACCACGAACTGCACGTAGTCGGTCAGCACCACGGACACCATGCCGCCCAAAACCGTGTAGAACAACACCAGTAGAAGCAGCACCAACATGACAACGGCCAGAGCCGCGTCGCTCTGCATGCCTGTGATGCCCACGATGAACTTGGCGCCGGCGTTCAGGAACATGCCCATGTTGAGGATACCGCCCGCGCTCAACATGATACCGCCCAGAATCCGGGTCTTGGGTCCAAAGCGTTTTCCGTAGAATTCCGGGATGGTCAGAACCTCATGGCGTCGCAATCCACCCAGGATGAAGCCGGTCACGCCGATGAAGAACGAGGCCACGCCCGCGATGGCGGCAATGTGAAATGCCGCGAATCCACCACTGAAGCCCATCTCCGCGTTGTACATCACGGTGACCAGGCCGAGTTCCGTTCCTGTGAGTGTGGCGATTCCCAGCGCGGTCCGAATGCCGCGGCCGGCGACGACATAGTCCGCCATATCCGCCACATAGCGGTTGGCGATCAACCCGATGACAACGGAGATGGCGAGATACACGGCGACGATGGCCCAGTCGAAGGTGGTGAAGTTGGTTCCCGCGACGATCTGGCTCAGTTGATCCATGGCTACTGCATTGCCCTTCGCAACTCAGTGTTGAGAAACTCTCTCGTCTCCGTCATGCCGAGCGCCGGCGAAGCATCTCGCATTCCAGGGCGATTTCCGGGAGAACGAGATCCCTCACTTCGTTCAGGATGACGGAAAGGGGACATCCCTTCCGTCCTGTTGTGGCTGCGAGCCGCCATCCCCACCCCACGCTTGTTGGGAAACACACGGCGTTACGCGCGTTCTTCACATGAAGGATGATACCGGCACAGCGAAGCGGTTTTCGGTTCGACCGAGGACCGTCGAAATGGCTCAGAGCCACCGTTCGAACCACTCGTCAGCCAAGGCAAGCGTTTCAGGCGTGAGGCAGCGTCCATCCTTGTGTTCATGGTTGCACAAGGCATCGGACTCGCCCAGGAACTCGTATATCTTCCCCGCAAGCTTCGCGGCCTTCCCGCAGCTCTTCGTCTTGGCGAGGATGTCGTCATTGAGTGCCGTGAGCAGCAGGATGGGGCTCGGCGCGGCCATGGCGAGCACGTGTTCCCAGTCGAAGGGAAATTCCTTCGTCTCAACGGATTCGCGCAACTTGGGCAAGATGGTGAGTCCATCGTCGTCCACCCACCGCGCCGCATTGGTGTCTTCGGTGAATCGGGTGAACCCGCAACTGGCCACACAGGCCTGCACCCGTTCGTCGAAGGCCGAAAGCACGAGCGCATTGCACGCGCCCAAACCGTGGCCGATAACGCCCAAGCGCGCGCTGTCGACTTGCTTGAGTTCCGCCAACACATCCAGGGCATGCACATGGTCCGCCATCATCTTCCCGAGCATGGACATCTCGGGTTGGTCGGCGTAGAAACTGGCTGACTCGAACGCCTTCAACCGGCTGGACCCACGTTCGCCCGCGGTGACGCAATCCGGCGCCAAGGTGACGTATCCCATTTCGGCATAGTGCCGGGCGAAGGCCAGCAGGGGATTGCCCTGAATGCCCGCAGGTTCGTCCTTGCCTTGGGCTGTCCGGTCGTGACAGCACAGAAGCGCGGGCATTTCCTCGTGTCCGTCCGGCACGAACAGCCACGCCGTCACCCGCGTCCACTCGTCCACGAAGTAATTCACGCGGCTTCGGGTGTATCCCGCTTGGTCGGTTTCGTCGATCGTCTTCGCTTGCAGGTCCGCTCGCACACTCGGCAATGCGCCCAAGGTGCGCGCGATGGACTTGATGATCGACTTCCGAGCCTTGGGCCACTCGGCGATGCTCTTCATGTTGCCAAGATCGACCATACCTTCCCAATCACTCCCGCTATTCCGTTCAACCTTCCAGGCCGCCCGAACCGACTGCAAACGCATGGTAGAGGGACGGGCAAGGAAACGTCAAATCCCGTCCGGTCCCTACCGCGCACCTACGCGTCGCCGCCCTCGGCGCCTCCGCTTCCTTCACCACCGGTGGCTTCCCACCACAAGGGATGATGATGCTTGGCCCAGTCGTTGGCCACGTACCCGGTCAAGATGGACCACAGGGTGCCTGGGTTCGCGAGTGTAGCCAGATAGGCGTGAACGATCCCAAGCACCACAAACGCCAGCGTACCGTAGCGGTGGGCGATCAGCACCATTGTCTGGCCCTTTGCACCAAAGCCGGGCGCCACCAACAGCACCCCCGTGGCCATGGAGATCACGCCTAGAACGCCCGCGACCCAGAAGAAACCCTTCTGGCCCGCATTCAAACGCCCCGCCGGAACGTCTTGGCTCCCACCAAGGTAGCCGCCGAACCGCTTGGCCCACTCGAGGTCGTGCGGTGCGAACCGGCCGTCGGACGCCCACGTGACGACCATGGCCACGATGCCCAGTGTGAATACCGGTGCGGCCCAGCCGTGGACCACCCAGAGCAGGCCCGACAGGCGTTCCTCGTTGCCGACGGACGCCATGAACCCCGTGACCGCAAGCACGAGGAATCCCACCAAGGTCACGAGATGGATCAGCCGTTCCCAGACGCTGAACCGGTGAATGCGCGGTTTGGTCTTGTCGATGGACACCCAACGCGGACGAAAAACCACTAGGTGGGCCAAACAGGCCGCGACGGTTCCAAGGGTCGCTACCATGAATATCGTACGAAACATGGTCATATCCTTATCGGTTCACGCGCTTGCCGGTGGCCACGAGGGCGCGAAACGCCGATTCGAGGCCAAGCACACCGTACCAAGCGAGGATGAAGGTCAACGCGCCGATGAGCAGCGCCATGCCACCCAGGAAGACGCCGCGGAACCGCGCCATTCCGCCCAAGGCGGCCAGGAGGGTCTCGGGCTGCTCCTGAAGGTCCAACATGCGCAGCGACGGACGCACACCCAGTCCCGTGACCGGCGATTCCGGCGCGACTTTCGCGCAGAAGAAGGGGGCGTCCTTGTCGTGACAGTCACGGCATCCGTTGGCGCCCAAGGCCTGCGCGGCTGGCCGCACATCGTGACCGATGGCCCAGGTGTAGGGGTTGGCCACAGGATGCTCCGCGGATGTCATGGAGGTATCCGATTTCCTGGCGCGCACAAGACCGTCCGCGACGTATACCGGCTCACCGCCGAGAGACTCGTCCTCGGCCAGCATCGCAAGGACCTTAAGAACCTGATCCCGGTTCAATCGCCGATCGACCTCGGGTTCCTCTACCTCTTCCGTTGGTGCGGTCTCAGGCTCCTCGGCCTCTTCGGTCTCGGCATCAGCTTCCTCGGCTTCCTCGGCCTCCGCAGCCTTCGCGGCTTCGGCAGCGGCCTCGGCGGCCGCTTTGGCTTCCGCAACGCGTGCAGCCTTCTCCTCGGCGCGCACACGGTCGACGGCGGCGGTCACGACGTCCAAAGGCAACGGCGTGACTTCCTCTCCGTTCCGGACGCCCCAGAACGCCGGCCAGACCAGGTCGTAGAGGCCCGTGATGCCAGCCTCATCGCGCATGAAGACAGGGGAGGCGATGTACGGCAGATCCGTGTACCACCGGGCACGGCCGTGTACGCCCAACCGGTTGGCGCGCGAGGTGCGCACGGTACCCGTCTTGGCGCCCGGCCACGGACCACTGTGACACGACGTACACGTCATTTTCTCGATGTGTACCGCGGGCAATCCCAGATGCTTGGGCGTGGGCGCCATGAATCGTCCGCCCATGGCGTGACCGCCTGGGGCCGTTTCGTCGCCCATGTGGCAGCCGCGACACGACAGCGTCGCGTTGAACGGGTCGGTCTCCTCGCCTTCGAATCCGCGCACCATGTCGTGGTCGAGTCCGTTGCGATGGCAGTCCACGCACGTCATACCCCGCGCCATGTGTACGTCGCCATCCTGCTGCCAATCCGCCGGTTTGGGACAGCACGCGGCGCCTTCCGACCCGGTTTCACAGGGGTCCCACGCAGTGTGGCAGAAGTAGCAGCGATTCGCGGGCGGTTTCCGCGGAATGTCAAAAAACACCCGGTTCTTGTCGTCGAACCGGCTGGCGTCATAGGACACGCTGGGCGGCGCGGCCCATGGATTGTCAGGATTCGGGCCATCGATGGGGTCGTAGCTGTCGGGCAACCGCGCAGCCACGTTGTCGACCACGGCCAGTCCACTGGCCGCCGTCGCCGCCCACCGGAAGTTCTCGCGGGCGAGTTGCTTCACCCACTCGCTCATATCCTGGTGCAGGTCGGCGTTGTGACAGGCCAAGCAGTTGATCTCGACCGGCCCGGACACGTGCCAGCGCGCGTTGGGATCCGGCACTTCGTCGTCCAGTTCAGCCATGTCGCCGCCGGGCGTGTGGCGTCCAAAGGTCTTGGTGAACTGCCAGGGCGTCAGACCGAAGGCATCCGGCGTCCAGACGCCGGGCCACTCGCGGTTCGACACCGGGGCCTGGGTGCCCGTGTTGACATCCACGAGAAACCATGGTTCGCCGGAACGCCCCGGTTTCCCGCCGTCGACATGCGAGTTGAAGTGCCACCCGCTGCCGATGGTTTCGTAGTCGTGGCACTTGCCACACGTGATGCGCGGTGAGAAGGGCCTCGGTTCCACGTCGTTCGGGCCGATTTCCTCGCCGTATTCGTCGTACAGAGGGATAAGGTGGACGGGCAGCGTACGGCTCCCGTCTTCGTGGGTGTTGATGGTCTCGAAATCCACAGGAGCGCCAAACGCGCCGACGGCCGTGAACACGAGAATCGCTGTGAATGCCGCTCCCTTACTCAAACCGTGAACTCCCCGGGTCCGAACTCAATGACACGGTTGGCTTCGACGGCTTCGTTCACCTTGAGAACTTCGACGGCGGTTTCGTATCCGACTTCCGCCGGGCAGTTAAGGGGCGTTCCCTCGCGGACGGCGTCGAAGAAGTTCTCCAGATGAGGTTGGTGGACCGGCTTATCCAATTCGACGGGCAGGTCCCACGCGCCGAGCGGTTTCGATACGCGAACATCCTGATTGACATCGGTCGCGTCGCCGGCCGGCGCCTCGGCAACCACTTGGTCCAGCAGCCCGGCTCGCGCCAACTGCTCCCACCGCTCCTGATCGGCGTGGGCCTCTTTCAGGAAGTGGTTTCCGCGCTGTGGCACTTCCGAGATCACCAGGGTTCCGTCCACGCCCATGAAGTTCTCGTAGAACCCTCCATTGCTCGTGGTGGTGAGAACCTGGTAGAACGCTCGGGCCACGCCCTGCTCCGTCTCGTACTCGTAGACGGCCATGACGTTGTCGTACCATTCGTGGTGGGGATAGAAATCGACGCCGCCACTTGCCATCACTGATTTCGGATGGGTGCCGAAGACCCAGTTGAAGATGTCGATCTGGTGCGATCCCAGGTCCACGATCGGTCCGCCACCGTACTTGCGGTACCACCGCCAGTTGCGGAAGTGTTGCATGGAGTCATAGCCGTACTTCGCGAGGGTCTCCTCGGGGATCTCGTAGCGTTTCGGCCATCCCAGGTCCTCGCTCTTCGCCCGGTTCCATTGACCGTAGCCCTGCGTGACGCGGCCGACTAGGGCCTCGTCGCGAATCATCCGGTCGATGGCGTGCTTGTACCGCGGATTGCTCCGGCGCTGGTGGCCAATCTGAAGGGCCTTACCCGTCTCGCGCTGCTTGAGCACCATGGCCTTCGCTTTTTCGAGACTGTTGGACATCTCCTTCTCGCAGTACACGTGAAGTCCAGCGTCCATACAGGCGATAGCGTGCTCGGCGTGCATGAAGTCCGGCGTGGCCACGATGGCCACGTCGAGGTCCTTCTCCTGTGCCAGCAGTTCGCGGTAGTCCTCGTAGACGTTGACGTCGTGACCGTACCGCTTCAGCGTGCGCGATCCGCGCGTCTGGCTGTATCCCCAGATGTCGCACACCGCCTTGAACCGCAGGCCGGGGATACGCAGCGCGGCGCTCATGAGCACCATGCCCTGCGCACCAAGGCCGATGAGGGCCACATTCAGTTCTTTGGTTCCAGGAGTGGGTCCGGCCTCAGCGGCCTTGTCCTGTGCGACGCTCTTGCGCGCCAGCAACAAACCGGCCCCCAGGGTCGCAGTGGACGCCATGAACCCGCGTCTGGTGGTCCCCTCACTCCTCGATTTCGATTGATTCGTCTCGTTTTCAGGCATCACGCCACCTCTCGTTTCTTCCCTATGCCGCACGTCCACGCGTGCTTGACCTGAGCATACCTCAACGCTTGTATACGATGCCAATCGGCCGTCTACTTCTCGTCTTGGAAACCGCGCCACTCCTCGGCCAACTGGTCCTCAGTCAAATCGCCACGGTGAATCACCAGCCTGTAACGCAGTCGAATGGGGACACCCTTGGGCATCGGGACCAGTGCTCCACCGGGATGGATGGGTTGGAAGAAGTTGAGCGTCGGATATTCACGCCATTCTTGAGGATGACCGGGATTCGACGCATGTTGAAGCAGTGCCACACCACTCCGTCCGGACCCGCCCGGAAACTGGGCAGTATAGTCTGCCCAAGCCCTACGGTCCGCGGCCTCAACTGGGTCGGTATAGAGCGCGATCCGTTGCCCCTTGCCGGTGGCCATTCGGATGTTGAAGCCGCTATAGGCGGCCTCGATCCTCCCACAGAAGCGCAACCCGTCCACGACTGGCGTCAGGACGATGTCGAAATCCACTGCGCGGCCCAGCGAAGACTGTCGATACACCCGAATTGTGGCGACCTCGTCAACCACCTTCTCTGAATCATCCCACATCCACCTGCAGTGACTACGGATAACGACGCTGTCGGAGGGGTTCTCGATGGTGGGCACTTCCACGGGGCGAGCCCACAGTCCCCCGGTCACGGGACCCGTGTAAGGATTGCGGACCGCAAACATGTCGCGCGTCTCGCCGTTCCATTCCACAGTGGCCCAGGCCCAATTCACCGCGCGGTGATGCACATGGTCGGAGGGGAAATCCTCCGTCATGAGTTCGCCGTCCAGACCGTACAGGGCACAGACATAGTCGCCACGCGCGAATGCCGGGTCCACACCCTCGGGAACGGGTGTCGTCCCCTGGCTGTAGCGTAGAACAGGCGTGCCGCGGTCAGACACGTCAACAAACCGGGTTTCGGCATCGTAAACGGCGCGCAGGCTGTCGCTATCCACTTCTTCAGCCGCCGTGGCCGCGGCGCCCAGGGACAGAAGACCGACCACGAGACGCAGGCTCATCTGCTAGATCTCCGAGATGGCTACAGGGCGGCCTTCCTGTGCAGACCTATCAGCCGCGAGACACACCGCCATGGTCTTGGCTCCGTCGTCCAGGTCGGGCAGAGGCTGCTTGTCGTCGATGATGCAGTCCAGCAAGTGCGACACTTCGCCCTGGAACGGGTGATGGGCCACATCGCCGCTGTCCGGCAACACGCACGGGATGGTTGAGAACGCGTTCTGGCCGGGGAACAACTTGGGTGCATACACCCGATCATTGCGGAGCGATCCCTCCGTGCCGTAGACGCAGATGTTGAACACGTAAGGCATTTGGGCGTCGAAACAGCTCGCGGTACGGCCGATGATGCCGTCTTCGAATTTCACGATGGCGCTGAGGGTGCCGGGGTACTCGATGGGGTTCTCGGTCTTCACCTGGTAGGCGCAGACCTCGACTGCGTCGCTACGTGCGAACCAGCGGAGCGCGTCCACGGCGTGGCACCCGCCCGCGAGAATGGAGGTCCCGCCCTGATCGACAGTGCCCAGCCATTTCTCCTCGGGTGCGCACCAGATGCGATGCAGATAGTCCACTTCGACCATGAAGACGTTGCCGAACGCGCCCTGTTCGATGAGACTGTCGACGGTTTGCAGTAGAGGGTTCCAATGCAGCACGAAACTGACGACGGTCTTCACGCCGGTCTTATTCACGGCCTCCTGCTGCCTACGCACATCGTCCATGGTCAAGGCCACGGGCTTCTCAATGACGACATGCTTGCCCGCCTCGGCGGCTGCCACCACGTAATCCGTGTGCAGATCGTGGGGCGTAGCCACGACTACGATGTCCACATCGTCGCGCTGAAGGGCCGCCGCGTAATCCGTCTCCACGCCGCATTGGATTTGGTGCTTGTCACGACAGGCCTCGGCATTCGCCTTCGACCGGCTGACCAGTGCAGTCACTTCGGACCGCGCATCGTGGGTGAACCCTTTGATGTACTCGTCGGCCACCCAACCACACCCGACAATCGCTGCTCCCAACGTCTTCATGCCTCATCCTCCTCTATTCGCCCCGAAAGAACGCTGGGGCACGCA
Organism: bacterium; assembly: GCA_024231375.1. The sequence goes on from JAAEQP010001527.1 coordinate 9,192, forward strand.
CCCGACATCGGCCCGCGCCCCAGCGGCATGCATTCTCACTCGCTCGCGCTACTTCATCGTGATGGTCATCTCGTGGATGGACCAGTAATTTCCGTCGGCCTTGCCCGTCTGTACGATACGCAGGTACCGCCCGCTGTTGGCGCCCAGCTTGATCTCCATCACGGGCGTCTTCCCCTCACCCGTGGCGACGGGGTCACCGAGGTTGTCGGGATTGTTGGACACGTACACGTCGTAGCCGCGCGGGTAATCGTGCGCAGATCCCGACGTATCCAGGACAATGGAATCCATCCGCGCGTCGTCCCAGCCGACGTCCAACTGGAACCATTCACCACCCTTCATGACTGTGCCCGTGTCCCATCGTGTTCCGGGGTTCTTGTCAAACGCGTTCTTCCAGGCCCCCGCGTTGTGCGACGCCGTTGCCGTGCATCCTTTCGACCGAATCTTGCCCAATGCCTGCTTGGCCTCCGCCTTCAGCGCCTCGTCATCGAGGTAGGCCTCCACCACAGCCACCACTTCTTTCGCGCCGACATTCGCCATGCCGGACAGAATCAGTTTCTTCTCGTCAACACGCGTGGCCACCTCCATTGAGTCTTGATAGAGTTTGAGCGTGTCCAAGGCCGGACGGTCGCTCGGAAGCCCCACCATGCGCACGAACCCGCGAAGGGCAAGAATCCGATGGACTTCCGCATCCGCATCCGTAGCCAGCGTTCTGAGGTCGTCCACGGGCGCCGCGTTCGGCCATTCGGCCAGAGCGCGAATCGCTGCGTCTTTCACGTCAGCATTTGCGTCCCCCATGGCCGTACGAATCGGGTCCAGAGCCGTGTTGTCGCCGATGAGGGGAAGCGTGCCCAGCAACGCGCACTTCGCACGCGCGTCTGTAGCGCCCGGCAAGGCTGCCAAGACTGCCGCAGCGCGTTGATTTCCATCCGGCACCTGCTTCGCCAGCGTCACGACCGTCTTGGCGGCCTGCTTTCGCTCGCCGTCTGTCTTCGCCTTGACGAGACAATCAACAACCGCCGGCAACTCGCCGACAGTACCGATCTCCGCCAACGAACTCAGCGCAGCCTTGCGCACGCCTTCGTCCGCGTCCGACGTAGCGGCCAGCACCGACGGTACCGCGTTAGCAGTCCTGCGTTCGGTCGCCGCGCGTATCAACTCAACGTGAACGGCGGACCCGGCGCCGCCCATCTGCTCGACGATGGCCTCGTCCACGCGGTCGCCTTGTAGCCGTGTCAGGCTGGCTTGGGCCGCTTTACGCGCCGGCCCTTCGGAACCGGCGGCGGCATCCGCAAGCATGGACACAACCGACTCGTCACCAATGGCGCCCAATGCACTCAGTGCGGCGGCCTGCACGGAAGCGTCTTCGCTTTCGGCAGCCTTCGTGACGGCCGGAAGGGAAGCCGCGTCGCCGCGGTCGGCCAAGGCGTCCAGCATCAGCACTTGCACACTGGGACTGCACCTTCCGAGTTGCCCCGCAAACGCCTTCGTGGCGCCCTTCGCAGGCATTGTGCGCACCAGTCCAGCAGCCACGGCCTGCATGGAAGCGTCGTCGCTTGCGAGGAGGTCGAGAATCATGGGAACACTCTTCTTCCCTTGGGCCTTCACCAATCCTTGCAGGGCCGCAACGCGGAATTGCCGGGGCTGCTCCGCTTCATACATTTCGTTGTAGATCTTGGACGCGCCGGACTCTTTGCCCGCGGCGAGGAGTCGGTCAGCACAGAGAAGGTACGAATCGGCTGCCAGAGCCGAGTTACCAGCCATCGGCGCCAGAACGGCAATCGACTCCTTGCCACCGATGCGGCCAAGCGCCACAATTGCGGCTTCGGACACGGCTGCGTCGCCGTCCTCCGCCAACGGTGCAAGCGCGGCCACGGCAGACGGAGTCTCCCGCACACCCAGCGAATTGATGATGCCGACCTTGCCCGCACCGCTCGCGCCGGCCAGCGCGGCCAAGAGCGCGTCGCCGGCCGCCTTTCCGGCAATGCGTTCCAAGGCATACCGGGCCATGTCAGCGGTCTTCTCATCCGCCAACAACGCCGCGACAGCCGCCACGTTCTCGTCCGACCCGATGAGCGACAGTTGCCTGCACACGAACTGCTTGGACTCGTACGTAGCGTCCGTGCCCAACAGGCCAGCCAGCGCCGCCGCCAACTCTTGGCGTTGTGCGTCCGATGCGACGGATGCACGGGCCATATCCTCCACTACCGTCAACGCCTCACGGCTCTGCCCGAATTTGTACTGCGCGATAGCGTCGATGGCCGTTTGCTGGTTCTGCGCCAACGCAGGAAGCGTCGCACACACAGCCAACACAACTACCGTCAAGATCCCCATCCAGCGATTCATTCCTATGCCCTCCGGCAAACCACGGCCTGAAGCCGGTTTCAGTTGATGTCTACAAACGCCACGGACTCCGGGCCGGACGCCACGTGAGCCGGTTGGCCTCGTCGTCGCCGATGAACTGCTCCGCGACGGGGTCCCACTTGAGGGGCCGCTTCAGCACGTATGAAATGTTGCCCAACTGACACACCGTCCCGGTGCGATGCCCCACTTCGGCGTGGGCGATGGGTTTCTCGCGGGTGCGGATGCAGTGCAGCCAATCCTCCCGATGTCCCATGCCACGTCCAAGATGGTCGTCGTCGGGGCCAAGCCGCGTTTGAAGGATATTTGCCGGGTCCGCCTTGATGAATCCACGGTCGACCCGGATCGTGCCCTTGGTGCCATGGAACACGCAGCCTGCCTCGCCGCCGTGATGCATGGGGATCCCGTTCTCGTAGATGAAGGTCATGCGACCGTCGTCTGTGCTGCCGGCCGGAAGAATCTCCACCGGGCCCGAATGATCCATATCCATAGCCCATTGAGCGATGTCGAAATGGTGTGCGCCAAAATCGCTTAGCGACCCGCCCGCATAATCCCTGAAGTACCGCCAGTGGGGATACCCATCGTAATCAAGGGGACACAATGTGGAGCTGTACGGACGCCACGGCGCAGGTCCGAGCCACAGGTCCCAGTCCAACGTCGGCGGCACGGGTTCTTCGGGCAAATCCCATCCGGGCGCCGGCGGACCACCCACGTTGATGTCGACGCTCTTCAGTTCGCCGATGGCGCCGCATCGCACATACTCGGCGGCGCGCCGGAACCGGCCGGCGTATTCGGATCGCTGCTGGCTTCCCGTCTGGAACACACGCCCGTATCGTTCCACCGCGTCGACAAGGGCCCGGCCTTCGGCGATGGTGCGGGTCAGCGGCTTCTCGCAGTAGACGTCTTTGCCTGCTTTGAGCGCCTGGATGGAGTTGATGGCATGCCAGTGGTCCGGGGTCGCAATGCACACGGCGTCAATGTCGTCGCGGGCAAGCAACTCGCGAAAATCACGGTACATATCGCATCCGGAGTAGCCCGCGCGATCGCCACGGCCTGCGTAGGCGTCCTCAACCATTTTCTTGCTCTGTTCGAGCCGTTTGGATTCGACATCGCTCACGGCAAGAATTTGGACATCGGAATGGTTCCGGAAAGCATTCACGTGGGACTGACGTCCCTGTTTCCCCACCCCGATGAACCCCAAGGTAATCCGGTTGCTCGCCGCTACGGCCCCGTCCGCGCCAAGCGCGGAAGAGGGAATGATGTAGGGAAACGCGACGGCCGCGGCCGTGGCTGCGGCCCCCTTGCGCAGAAAGTCCCGCCGCGTGCATTTCGCTCCGCGTGCTTTGTTCACGGAATCGCTCATAGTGTCTTCTTCCTCATCTCGACCGTGGCTGACCACGGGGTTGCAGTGCGGAACGGCGGTGCGTTTGGGCGCAGGCCCGCCTGACTTGACTACAGATGCCACGTACCACGGCGTGCGCGCGTCAGTTTCCGGTCGGCCTCGGGATCGTTCACGAATCGTTCGCGCACCGGATCCCACTGGGCCTTGCGTCCAAGCTTCATGACAATGTTACCCAGATGGGCGATGGTGATGGCGCGGTGGGCCGCTTCGATGGGTGTGATGGTCTTCGCCCGCGTCTTGCGGCATTCCAGGAAATTGCCGTGATGATTGTTGCTTCGGTAGAGCTGCGTCTCGTTCGGTCCGATGCGCTCTTCGAGCAGGGACTTGGGGTCTGCATCCCATCCACCGCGGTCCACCCACACCCAACCGTCGGTGCCGATGAAGCGCGCGCCGCCCCGTACACGGTTCGACACCACCATCGTGAAGCCCTTCGGCGCAACGGGCGACGCACCGGGCGCGTACTTACACTCGAACCTGTAGCTAGTGGCGGCGTTCCAGAGCCCGTCGCGGGGGTATTCCACTTCAATGGGAGTCACCTCGACCGGGCCCGTGCCCTCGGTGCCCATGCCCCAGTTGGCGATGTCGCCATGGTGGGCGCACCAGTCGGTGAGTTGTCCGCCCGAGTAGTCCAGAAGCCAGCGGAAATTCCCATGGCAGCGCTTCACGGTGTAGGGCGCTTGCGGGGCCGGGCCCAGCCACAAATCGTAGTCGAATCCTTCGGGAATCGGCATCTCGGGCTGCGGGCCGCAACTCGGACCGGTGGGCAGTCCCACCTCAACGGTGTGAACCTCGCCAATGCGGCCGTTGCGCACCAGTTCGCACGCCGGACGGAACCGCCCCGTCGACCGCTGCCAACTGCCCGTCTGCCACACCGTGCCGTACCGGTTCACGGCGTCGCACATGGCGCGGCCTTCGGAGATGGTGAGGGCCAAAGGTTTCTCGGCGTAGATGTCCAACCCGGCTGTGGCTGCAGCGATGGCGGGAATGGCATGCCAGTGGTCGGGGGTCGCAATCGAGGCCGCGTCCAGGTCGCCCCGCACGAGCAGCTCGCGAAAATCGTTGTAGCCTGCGCAGTCCTCGTTGCCGTAGCGCTGGTTGACAATACCGATGGCCCGGTCGCGGTGTGCCTTGTCCACGTCGCACACGGCCACCACTTGGACTTCCTTGAACCCAAGAAAGTTTCTCATGTTCCCAGTGCCCATGCCGCCAAGGCCGATACATCCGATCACCGTGCGATTGCTGGGTGCGACCGTGCCGTCAAGACCGAGTGCCGACGCGGGAACGATGTAGGGTGCGGCTACTGCCGTCGCGGCAAGCGCCGACGTGCGTTTGAGAAATCCGCGGCGGCTCACCTGCCCGCCCGACAAGTTGCTCTTGCTCAGACGCTTGCTCATTGTGTGTTCTCCTGTTCGCTTGATGGAATGGACGGCGTCCCGCGAATCCCTTCTAACGGGCCAC
>JAAEQP010001528.1 GCA_024231375.1 bacterium
TCCGCGTCATCCCGAGCGAAGTCGAGGGATCTCTCACGGGTGAGCGCCTACCTACAAGAGATCCCTCGACTTCGCTCGGGATGACGCAGAGGTGGTTTCTTTCGGCGGAATCGAGATCACCGGGGGCTGTGGAGCCGTTGAAAGAGTGCCGCCTCGCCACGCGTAGGTCGCGAAATGACCTGGGAGAGTCCCGTCTGCGTCCGCCTGCGGTGTACTTCGCTTGGTACAGGTCCCGCGCGGCGCAGGTTCCCGGTCTTTCGCTTCTCCGTTCGCATGCAGACGACTTTGTCAACGGCTCCACTGTGACCCTTTCAACAGCCGTGCGGCACCATGTTGACGTGAGCCCTTGTGTGTTGACGGCACCAACCGCCGCGTCTAGGATAGAGGCGCAACGGCAACACAACCGCACAGGCGATCCAGAATGGCGAACGGGCAACGGACATGGGGATGGCGGCTGGCCGCTTGGGGGGCCGGAGCATTCACGGCAATTGCAGCTCTTGGCGCCGCTGCGCTCTTCCTGGTTCCGGGCGTCATCGGTGTTCGAGCCGGTGGGCTGGGAGAAGACGCGGACGGGGCACACTGGCGGCACGTCCGTCCCGGCCTGTCGATCGCGGAGTTTGTTCCGGACCAGCGATCGCGGCTGGAAGACTCCAGAATCACAATCGTTAGAATCGATTCCGAGCACTTCGACTTCAAACTCCTCTGCGCTTCGGAGCACGACGGTGTGCGCATGACGGCAAGGGATTGGTGCCGGGAGCACGATCTCGTGTGTGCGATCAATGCCGGCATGTACCTGGAGGACGGACATCACATCGCCTATATGAAGAACTTCGATCACGTGGACAGCGACAGACTGTCCGATGACAACGCGGTAGTGGCGTTCAACCGGATCGACGTTTCCGTTCCCGAATTCCAGATCATTGACAGGGAGCACCAGGATTTCGACGAACTGAGGAAGCACTAGAACACCTTGGTTCAGAACATCCGGATGATCACAACCCGACAGGAGAATGTGTGGTCGCAGCAGCCCAAGGAACACCCGATGGCTGTTCTCGCGATGGATACGCAGCAGAGAGTGCTCTTCATCTACACCTATTCTTCCTATTCCGCGCATGATTTCGCCGACATCCTGCTGTCCTTGCCCATATCACTGCACAACGCGTGCTATCTGGAGGGGAGTGGCCCTGCCCAACTGTTTCTCTCTTGGGACGGCGTCCGGAAGTACTTTGCGGGTGATCGGGAGCTATCGTCAAGTGAGGATGGTCAGCAGCAGGTGGTTATCCGTGTCCCAAACGTGATCGGCGTTGTGGCGAGGAACTAGTCCAACCTAGACAGCGCGGTCCCTCCCGCGGGGATGTCGATGGTGAAGGTGTCGGCGTTGTCGGCGACCGCCTTGCCCGTCCAGAGGTCGGTGACTCGGCGGGGCGCGGGTAGTCGGACGGTGCGGGGTCCGGCTTCGTTGACGCTGATGGCGAGGATGCCGCGGCTGGCCCAGACGATGTCGGGTGTGTCGATGTAGAGGTGAACGCCGGCGTGGTGTGCGACAGCACGGATGAGCGGCGCGGGAAGTTGAGGCACGGCACTGAAGACGGATACGCCTGAGCCCTGATCGCGTGCGACGACGGCCGGTGTGGTTCCGTCTTCGAGAACGCCCAAGGTGATGCCGTCATGGCTATCGGGCAGGGCCAAGGGCGCGTTTGGGCGTCCCGGCCCGAAGGGGTCGGTATCGCGCCATCCCCAAACCTCCGCTTCGTCGGTGGGAATCACGCGCCAAGGCAGAGGCGTATCCTGAAGCGCAAGGGGCCAGCCGGTCAGCGCCTTCATCCCCGATTCATCGAGTCGACCGTCGCGGTATGCACCGGCGGGTCCGATCCATAGGGCGGACGCACCGTCGCGCGCCAGACAACGGGCGATGGCGTCGCGTTCGGCTTGGGTTGGCGCAAAGCAGTTGGGAAGAATGTAGAGTTTGTAGGGGGGCAGATCGGCGAGGTCGGCGAGGTCCACGATGGCGAAAGGTGCGCCGACACGACCGAGTTCGGGCAGTTGAAGGATAAGGGCGGGCCAACTGTAGGGATTGCCGGGTTTCAAGAACGCGCCGGTCTTGCAGTCGATGACGAAGGCGATCTCGGCCACGGAATCTCCGGCGGCATCCGTGTTTTCGTGGGCGATGCGGTTCATGGCGCCGATCTCGGCCAGCATCCGCGGGTCGTCGTACCAGCCGCCGCCCATGTCAAACCACCACATACCGATCCGGCTGGCCATGACCCAGCCGAATTCCCGTTGCTGGCAGAGCAGGCTTTCTTCGTAGGTGGCGGTCTTGCCGAATTGGCCTACGGGTACGTTGGGCGTGAGCCAGGTGCGGAAGTCGTTCTCATCAATCCACAGTTTGCCATGGTGTTTCACCGAATCGGCGAGGGACATGGCATGGGGGAACCCGGTACCCAGTTGGCGGAAGGTGTAGTTGCAGGGACTGGTCATGAAGTCGATATCGGGACACGTGAGCACGTCGTGCAATGCGAGGTGCCCGGCGTTCTGCTCGCGTTGCGCACCCGACAGGGCCAGCAGGTAGCCGTAGAACACGCCGACGAGTCGTTGTTCGTCAACCGCATCCTTCGTGACGCGTGCGAAGTGGCGAATGGTGTCGGCGACCAGCCAGGAGGTGTACTGGACGTAGTCGATGCTCGACTGAGCCGTGGCGGGGTTGCGCAGATAGCCGCGTTCACTGTGGGCGCGCTGTTCGCGCGTGGGAATCGAGGCAGTGTCGAACGTCACGGCCAGATCGTTCCACGCCTGCTGGAGACGGGCTTCGGTTTGGTAGCGTTCGCGCAGCCACGCGCGGAATCGTCCCGCGTTCGCCGGACAGTAGTCGGTCCATTGGTCCTCATTGCTCCCCCATTGCATCCACTCCTCAGTGGTGCCGGAGGCGAGATGGTAGCCGATGACGCGATGACCGTAGTCGGAGGCTTCGACGTGACGGATGAAGCGGCGCAGCGCCGTGGCCGTGTCGGTGCGCCATTGTTCGGAGGCCCAGGATGCGACCCGTTTGCCGCGGAGAACGAAAGGTTCGGGGGCGCCAGTGCCGGGGTCGAATGTCACCAGATCGTCGGGATGTGCCTCGGCCCACCATGGGGGCGTGCCCAGAAACAGCCGCGGGAAGAACCAGGCGTCGGGGTCGTTGTCCAACACCATGTGGGCGCGTTCGTCCATGTGGGTGTAGTCGAAGGTGTCCGGCGCGGTCCAGCATTCGGGCGCGAGGTTGTAGGTCGATTCGGTGGGCGTGGCGGAGAAGGAGTAGAGGTGAACGCCGGCGCGGCCGATGGCGGCGAAGTTGTCGGGGTCGGGGTGGTACGTCATGTAGCTGGTGCCCGGATGGGGTTCACCGTTGATGAAGAGGGTCGGTGCGCCGAGGTGGTCGCGTACGTCGGCCGCGGGAAGCGCTGGTCCGGCGAGGATGGAAGTGAGAAGCGCGACCCCGATCATGGCACTGTCCCCGTTTCTTGTGCGCTCTCACCAGGAGTTCGCGGAGAGGGAGACGATTCTCACGCGCCGGACGCAGTCAATCCCGTCATGCTGAGCGCATGCGAAGCATCTCCCACCCCAGGTCGTTGGCCGGCGGAACGAGATCCTTCACTTCGTTCAGGATGACGAAAAGGTGCGCCCCTCCCGATGGTTGCGGCTATGCTGCCCAAACACCACTGGAGACATCCTACCAGGTGGGGGCGGAGCAGAGAAGGTCGGTGGCGGTTTCGGCATCGACGGGCCGCGAGAAGAGGTAGCCCTGTCCGTAGTCGCATCCCAACTCTCGCAGGATTGCCAGTTGCTCGGGTTCCTCGATTCCTTCGGCCACGATGCGCATGTCGAGGCTCTTGGCGAGCAGAATGATGGTCTTGACGATCTGGAGGTCCTCGGGCGATCTGTGCAGATCGGTGACGAAAGTCTTGTCGATCTTGAGGGTATCGAGAGGAAACCGGTGCAAGTGGCTGAGAGACGAATAGCCGGTTCCAAAATCGTCGATGCAGATGGCGGTGTTGAGACGGCGCAGCTTGTCTAAGGCCTCGCTCACCACATCCATGTTCTCCATCATGGCGCTTTCGGTGATCTCGAGCTTCAGGCACTCGGGACTCAACCCGGTTTCATTGAGTGCGCTTTCAACGATGGACACGACGTCCTGACGGGTGAACTCGCGAACGGACAGGTTGACGCCAATCCGCAGCCGTGCCGCTTCGTCGTGCCGGATCTGACAGGCGCGCGTGAATCGGCAGGCAGCCCGCAGCACCCATTGTCCCAGGGCAAGAATCAGGCCCGTGTCCTCGGCAGCGGGGATGAATTCGTCAGGCGGCACCAAACCGCGTTCCGGATGGTTCCATCGCACAAGGGCCTCAAAGGACTCGATCTTCCCGGACCCCAGATCGACAATGGGCTGATAATAGACCGTGAACTGCTCCCGCTCGACGGCGCGGCGGAGATCGGTCTCGAGTTGCAGCCGGTCGATGGCCTGGGCGTGCATCTGGTCGTCGAAGACGACGTAGCACGATCGTCCGTCCCCTTTAGCGCGGTACATGGCGGTGTCGGCGTTGCGAAGGAACTCGGTTGCCGATTCGTGACCGTCGACGCTGAAGGCGATGCCGATACTGCCCGAGGTAAACACTTCGTGTCCGTCCAGTTGGAAGGGTTCCTTGAGATCGCCCAGAATGCGGTCCGCCACGCGGCTGGCATCGATTGGACCCCGAAGGTTGTCGATGAGAATCACGAACTCGTCTCCGCCGAAACGCGCAACGGTACCATCGTTTCGGGCCAATGTGTCGCTTGTGCGTAGTGCGGTCTGCAACCGTTCGGCCACGGCTGTGAGGAGGCTGTCGCCCACCAAGTGGCCCAAGCCGTCGTTGATGAGTTTGAAATGATCGAGGTCCATGAACAAGACGGCAAAATTGTAGTCGGGATGCCGGCCCTTGTACCGGAGCGCCTGGCCGAGCCGGTCAAGGAAGAGGGCGCGATTCGGCAACTCGGTGAGTGCATCGTGAAACGCCCGGTGGCTGAGTTGCTCCTCGATTTTCTTTCGGGGCGTGATGTCGGTTTGCGACCCGGCCACGCGCGAAGGAGCGCCGGATTCATCGAGCACGGCCAACCCGCGACAGAGCACCCACAGGTAGGACCCGTCGGCATGGCGTATCCGGTGTTCCGTCTCGAAGTGGGCCGATTGACCGGCAAGGTGGGCATCCAATGCGGCCTTCACACACTCGCGGTCTTCTTCGTGAATGCGGTCGAACCACTCGCTGGGCGCGTCTTGAAGGTTCTCGTTCTCACAGCCGAGCATCGCCTTCCAGCGGGAGGAGAAGAACACTCGGTCCGCGCGCAGATCCCAGTCCCACAGGCCGTCGTTGGCGCCCGCCATGGCCAGGGCGAGTCGTTCCTCGCTTTCGCGGAGGGCGGCCTCGGCGGCGTGGCGCTCGGACAGGTGACCTTCCAACCGTCCCAGCATGTGGTCGAAAGCCTGTCCGAGTTGTCCAAACTCGTCGTCCCGGTCCAACGACAAGCGGCGGGACAGGTCGTCCGTGCCGGTAATGGCCCCTGCGTGTGCGGTGAGCCGGGAGAGGTGGCTCATCACGCCTTTGCGGAACAGGACCAGGAGGAGCACCAGCACGCCCAATGCGATCCCGACCTGGGCCAGGAGCCCGTGCTGCATAGCGTTGTAGGCTTTGGCGAGGACGTCGCGGTGCATGTCGGACTGGAGCAGCAGGGCCGGCGCGCCAAACAGATCCGGATAGGTTGCGTAGATCCTGAAGGAATCCTGAGAGGCATGGCTGACATGAAGCAGGTGACTGCTAGCGATCTCCTGAACGATGCTCTGCAGTTCGCCGGGGAGAGCGGGATCGGTCACGGGCCAGACCTGCAAGGCGAGGGCTGTCTGACGGAAGACTTGTAGCAGGAGTTTCTGGTCCATCATGCGGCCCACGACGAGGTAGCCCTCCGGGGACGCTGAGTCAATATCGCCGCCAACAGGATGGCAACTGACGATGGTCGGGCCTGCGCTGGTCAGCATCACGCCTTCCACGGGACCTTTGTTGCGGGAGACGAGTTCGAACAGCGGATGCGGGGTGGGCCACTTCCCGCGAGGGAATTCGGCCACGTCGAGGGGCCGGCGCGTGGTGAGGTCAATGCACTGGCCTGAGATGACGTCGCCGTCGGCCGCGACAAGAAAGGCGAGGGGGATGTGCTCTTGAACCCGCACCGTGAGCGACAGGGTGTCGGCGGTCAGGGACGCGTCGCGTGTCCGCACGGCTTCAGCGATGGCGGGACGGGCCGCCCACGCGCCACACTGTTGGGAGAGTCGGACCGCTTGCCCTTCGATGGCGTCGACGCATCGCCGCATGTCTTTCTCGGCCACCTTCTGCTCGAGAGGGTCGAGCCCCGGAAGCACAAGGTACCGCTGGACCCCGTAGCTCAGCCCAACGATCAGACCGATGGCGACAAAGAGCAGAAACTCGACTTTGACCCGCAACGACATGGCGCCCCTCCATTACCGCGGCGCACCGAGACATTGTCCCCGGCGCGGCCCCTTTGGTGACGCCTCTCCCCAGCCCCGAACCGGCCAAACCCGGATGGGCCGGCGGCTTCTGGCCACCAACCTATCCCCCCGTCACGATTCAGAGTACTATAAACCCGTCATGCCCGCAACCGGAACGCGAAGTTTGTCAACTTGTTCCGAGACATGCGGATGGTGTAATCAGAGGACGCCGCTCGGCGCGCGGCGGAGCATCACTCGTATATAGGGGAGATTCATCTCGTGGCAATCATCGATCTGGGCGATCTGAGTTGGACGCTGACCGGATGGCGTCCGTATGTGTGGAAATGCTCGAAGAGCATGGAAACCGGTGTTGATCTGGGATGCGATGTGGGTCCCATCCCGGCCAAAGCGCCGGGATCGGTCCAACAGATGCTGTTGGACGCAGGCATCGTGGAGGACTGGCACAAGGGCGTGAATTCCCGTTCTTGCGAGTGGATCGAGCACCGGCATTGGTATTTCGAGACGATATTGCCGGCCGGGTTTGTGCCTCAGGGAGAGCGGGTGTGCCTTGATGCGAAGGGGTTGGACTACTCGGGCTGGATTCTGGTGGACGGTCTCCAGGTTGCGGAGTTTGCCGGGGCGTTGGTCCCCCACCGGTTCGATCTGACCAGTTGCATGGCGGACGGCGCGGAACACCGGCTGGGCATCATGTTCGACGAGCCGCCGGCCGAACAGGGCCAGTTCGGGTATACGTCGCGCTCGAAGCACTTCAAGTCCCGCTACAACTACAGTTGGGATTGGTGCCCCCGCGTGGTGCCGGTGGGCGCGTGGGACAGCCTCGAACTGCGCA
>JAAEQP010001529.1 GCA_024231375.1 bacterium
CCGCTGTCATCCTGAACGAAGTGAAGGATCTCGCATTGTCTGCAGCTCTCCTTGCACGAACGTCAACACAAACGGCCGACGCGCTAGTCTTCAGCGCATCGGCCGTTCTTGGATACCTTACTTCACAGTCGCGCGTCAATCGCGCCGCCTTCGTCAGGAGCCCCCGTCGTCTTCGTCTACCGACTCAGGAGCTTGAAGCTCACCGCGCTCGACGATTGGGATTCCAGCATGTGTCTTCTTCTCCGTCAGGCCGGGCATGAGGTCATCCACCACCGAAGGGGCCTCTTCCTGGGCTTCCAGGTCGACGGGCTCAAGCAGTTCTTCCTCTTCAGCACCGCCCTTGCGCAGGTCGTCGAAGCCTTTGATGTGGTGCTGCTGGTGCGCCTCGTCCAGCACTTGGTCCGTCGTCGGCTCGTCTTGGACCGCCTCGTTCCATTTGGCCTTCTCAATAGTGTAGAAGAAGGGTTGTTTGTCGCCCTCATGAAGCTTCAGCCACCCGCCGATGAGCACGGGTTCGTTGATGAGTTCCGTAGGCTTGTCGAGCTTCACCTCGATCACGTGACGCATGGGTGGAGACTCGCAGAAGTAGCACGTGATGGGCATGGGCAACAACATGAACTCGGTCACATTGCGGAATTGGTCGATGGGCGCCATGAATCCGCAGATGTTGACCGCCTTGCCTTCCAAGGACGTCATGCCCTCCTTGAACGTCGGACCCGACCGGTAGGTGCCCTTGGTCTCCTTCAACGTGTCCCAATCGAGGACTTCCACGCCCTTCTCTTTCCACGTCTTTTCGAGTGCCATCCGCATCTTGATGGCGAATTCCTTAGCGGTCTCCAATCGGAGATAGCCGTTCACCACGACCACGGCGCCGACAACAATCGCCACGCCGGCCAAGGTCAGTAGATCCCGTTTCGCGCGTCGTCTCAAGGCTGCAATTCCTTATGTTTTGAGTACATACAATCGCACCCGGATTGTACCATTCCGGCTACAACTCGGCCAAATCCCGGGCCACGTCGCTTCGATACGCCTGCCATGCCGGCAGAATCCCCGCGAACAGGCCCATCAGGATAATGACCGAATAGGCCGATACCAGCGTTCGCACAAGCTCCTCGTCGAAGTTCAATGGGTTGACGTGAAATCCTACCTTGTCAACCAGGTAGTGGCTCAGTCCCCAACAGGTCAACGTGCCGCAGAACCAACCGGCTATCAGCCCAAGGACCGTCACCCAGAACGCTTCGATGATGACCGACCCGAAGATCTCGCCCTTGGTGGCGCCCAGGGCGCGCATGACGGCCAGGTCCCGTTTGCGTTGCAGGATGGCCATGTACAGGCCAATCATGATGGAAATCGACGAGATGACCATCACCAGATACCCGATCGCGAGCAGCACCGCCTTGGCCGTGCCCAATAGCTGGTTGAACAGTTTCTGAATCTCGTTCACCGGCACCGTGGCCATAGCGTTGTAGTTGTCGTTGACGTAGTCTTTGAACGTGGGGCGCAAGGCGGGTGTCGGCAGCTTCACCAGGATCGCGGTGACCTCCTTGCCGTGGTCATGGTCGGCGTGTTCACACGCTTCGCCCTCGGCATGGTCATGCCCGTCGTGGTCCTCGGCGTGGGCTTCGTCCTCATCCCCCTCGGCCTCGCCTATGGGGTCGTGCTGATGCACTTGCCACACCGATTCCAGATCGCAGAAGATGGCCCGGTCGTTGGGCGTGCCGCTCTGCTCCATCACCCCCACCACGACATAGGGATCGTGCTTGTGCTCGTGTCCCATGCCCGCCGCGGCGCCGATGCCATGCGTGGTGATGAACTTCTGCCCCAATTCCAGTCCCGTGCTTTGGGCTACGGCATACCCGACCACCGCTTCAAACGGCTTGTCGAACAGCCGCCCCTCACTCAGGCCGTAAGGATAGGTGCGATTGAATGCGTCCCACGTCGTCTTCTCAAGTAACGCGCGCTCGGTACCAACCACGCGATGACCTCGGTAGGTGTCACCCAGACCAATCGGGAAAGCGCCGACGACTTCGACTTCCTTGCCATTTTCGTCAACGACCGTCTCGCGGACGATGTCCTCTTCCTCGCGCATGCGTTCCAGGTCGGCAAGTGTTATGTTGCCCGTAGGCGCGTCGAGGAAATAGACCGCGCTCAGCACCAACTGCAAGGGATTGCCTTTCGCGCCCACAACCATGTCGAAGGTCTGGCCTTCCTCCTCGAATCGTCGCTGGGTCTCGTGCCGAAGTGTCAACACGGTCGAGATGAGTCCTACGCCCAGTGCCACCGACACGATGGTCAGAACGGTCGTGAACTTGCGGTTCCAGAGGTAGCTCCATGCAATGTGCCACAGACTCATGACGCCACCTCCTTCACCAAGCCGGTACAGTCGAAGCGATCAGGCAACCGGTCGGCGATGCCCTCGTCATGGGTCACAAGAAGGAGGGTCAACTCGTCCTCCGCGCAGAGGTCGAGCAGCAGTTGCATTACACTTTCCGCGGTCTTCGGGTCGAGACTGCCCGTGGGTTCGTCGGCCACGATGAGTTTGGGCCGGTTCACGAGCGCCCGTGCGATGGCCACGCGTTGCCGCTCGCCCACGCTGAGGGTGTTGGGCTTCGCGTGCATGCGATGGCTCAAGTTGACGCGATCCAGCATCTCGGTGGCCCGCTCTTTCCATTCCTTGGAGGGGAGAACGTCGGCGAACCGCATGCCCAGCATCACGTTACGCAACGCCGAGAAGGGCGCCAGCAGGTTGAAGGTCTGGAACACGAACCCGTACCGCTCGCCGCGGAACGCGTCCAGTTGGCCCTCGCGGTATCCCTGGATCTCCTCGCCATCCACCCGGATGACGCCCGAATGGGGACGCAGGAGACCCGAAATCAAGTTCAGCATCGTCGATTTGCCGCACCCGCTGGGACCCCACAGGGCCATCTGCACGCCGGGCGGCGCATGAAATGATTCGCAGAGAAAATCGACGCCCGGCCCAAGTTTCCGCCGGACCTGTTCAAGCGTTACCATAAGACACCACACCCTTCCTTAGCAACCAGGAGGAGAACGGGTGAAGCCCAATGCACCCGGTCCGCACGAGCAGCCGGGTCCTTCATCCGGGAGACCGCCCAGTGGTGAGGTCTAAGAACTTCTTGAGGCGGCCGCGTTTCCAGCCCGCACGAAGTCTAGCATAGCTCCGCGACACCCCACAAACGACACAACTCCCTACACCACGCCGGTCCCCATCCCTCCGCCACCTGGAGAGCATGAATCGCGCCAGTTCGACTGGCCTATTGTAAC
>JAAEQP010001530.1 GCA_024231375.1 bacterium
GACAGGTTGTTCCCGCGGACGCCGGAAGTGGCAACCCACATATTCCAGTGGTATGACCTGCTTTACACCTATGCCCCGACCGACGAGGAGAAACACAATCTGCTGAAGGACGGTCTAACTTGGACAGAGGAAGCTGTGCGTCGCAGCCCGTATCAGGCGCCGTATCGCGATCTGCACGCGAAGATTCTCTGGCGGATGGGTACCTCGGGCGAGGGGCCACAGCAACTGCCCTTCTTCGAGGAGGCCATTGAGGAATTCAAGACGGCCGCGGACCTGTACCCCACGAGGCCGGAAGTCTGGCAGCGGTATGGAGATGCGGCGATTAAGCTTGCTAAACAAGTGAAGCAGGCCGGTAACGAAACGCTCGCCTCGGAGTTATATGATCGAGGCCATGCAGCCAAGAAGCGCGAGGCGGAAATCAGGGCACAGCTCGCCGGAGAGGGGTAGTCGTTCATGAACGTACTCGTGATTCACGGGCCGAATCTCAACATGCTGGGTCGTCGCGAACCGGGGGTGTACGGCAGCGCCACGCTGGATGACATCAACGGCATGATCGCCAAAGAGGCCAAAGCTCTCGGCGCCGAGGTGAAGACGGTGCAATCCAATGCCGAGGGCGAACTGGTGACGGCGGTCCAGGAGGCGGCCGGATGGGCCGACGTTGTCATCATCAATCCGGCGGCCTACACGCACACGAGCATCGCGTTGCGGGACGCCGTGGGATCGGTGGACGTCCCCACAATCGAAGTGCATTTGTCGAACATTCACGCGCGCGAGGAGTTCCGGCACCGGTCGTTCATCGCGCCGGTTGCCAAGGGTCAGATCGCGGGATTCGGGCCGGACAGCTACCGGCTGGCCTTGATCGCGGCAGCGCGCATGATGGAGGCCGATGCGTGACCGATAGGCTCACAGCCCTGCGGCAACGCCTGAGCGAGGTCGAATGTGACGGGTTTGTCAGCTTGTCCCCACCCCTGAACCAGTGGCTGACGGGGTTCCGGGGCAGTACGTCGGCCGTAGTGGTCACCGGGTCCGAGGCACGATTCCTGTGCGATTTCCGATACACCGAGCAAGCGGGCGATCAGGTTGGCGGCGGTTTCTCGGTGGAAGAAGTGGAGGGCGGCCTGCCGACACGGGCGGGCGAGTGCTTGAATGGGTCTCCGCGAATTGCGTTCGAGCCCGCCACGATGACGGTTGCCCAGCAGCTAGATCTTCAGAAGGCCTGCGACGGACAACTCCAGGCCGCGCCGGATGTGGTGTCGGCCCTGCGAATGGTGAAGACGCCCGAGGAGATCGCCCTGATCCGGGAAGCCCAGGAACTGGCCGAAGGCGTGTTGGCGGGCATTGTAGACTCGCTGGAGGCAGGGGTCACGGAGCGGGAAGTCGCGGCCCGGTTTGAATACGAGTTCAAGAAGCGCGGCGCCTCGGGGGCCTCGTTCGACACCATAGCATTGTTCGGCGCGCGCAGTTCTCTGCCCCACGGGGAGCCGGGCAACACACCACTTCAGGCAGGCGACGTGGTGCTCTTTGACTTCGGTTGCAGGCGCGCCGGATACTGCTCCGACTTGACTCGCACCTACGCTTTCGGTACCATCCCAGCCGTTTGGTTTGAGGAGGTTTACGACGTTACGCTCACGGCCCAACGGCGCGCGCTGGAGGCGGCGCGGCCGGGGATGACGGGACGTGAATTGGACGCGGTCGCGCGGGACCTGATCGAAGAGGCGGGTTTTGGCGACCGGTTCGGACACGGGCTCGGCCATGGGGTCGGCATTGAGGTCCATGAGGGCCCTCGGCTCAGCAAGCAGGGGGATGTCGTGCTCGAACCCGGCATGGTAGTCACGATTGAGCCGGGCATCTACCAGCCCGGGCGGGGAGGCGTTCGTATCGAAGATCTCGTCGCCATCACGGAGACCGGCTGCGAGAATCTGACAACGGCTCCCAAGGAATTGAAGGTAATCGACTTATGATTTCGACTGCGGATTTCAGGAATGGCTTGGTTGTCGTGATGGACAAGGATCTGATGGAGATTGTCGAGTTTCAGCATGTGAAGCCCGGCAAGGGCGGTGCTTTCGTCCGGACGAAGTTCAAAAACGTTCTCACCGGCCGAGTGCTTGAGAAGACCTTCCGTTCGGGCGAGCGCATGGAAGACGCCCGGCTCGAAGAGCGCACCTGGCAGTATCTCTACAACGACGGCGATCTCTATCACTTCATGCATCCCGAGAGTTACGAGCAGATCGCCGTTGGCGAGGCCGTGATCGGGGACAACAAGAGTTGGATGAAGGAAAACGACAACGCCAGCCTGTTGTTTTACGACGGCAACGTGATCAAGACGAAAGTGTCTATCGCAGTCGAATTGGCAATCACCAAGTGCGATCCCGGCATCCAGGGGGATCGCGCTTCGGGCGGTACCAAACCCGCGACGTTGGAGACGGGCGTGACCATTCAGGTCCCGCTATTCGTGAACGAGGGTGACGTCGTCAAAGTCGACACCCGGACGGGGGAGTACCTTGAGCGCGTCAGCACCTAGCATAGGACCCGAGCCGAACCCCGGCAACGGAGAATGGCCAGTGGATCTGGACAAGCTGCAAGAGCTCATTCGCATTTTCGAGCGTTCCGACCTCTCCGAAATCGAGGTCGAGGAGGAGGGCCGCCGGGTCCGTCTCCGAAAACCCACGATGGAGACGGTCGTCCAGCAGCCGGTCCACGTGTCGCCGGTTGAGCGATTCGCCGCCCCGACACTGACGGTCGAGCAGAAGGCCGGACCCGCTATGCCGCCCGACGAGGAGAAGGACGACTCGTTGGCAACCATCAATTCGCCGATGGTGGGGGTGTTCTACGAAGCCCCCGCGCCCGGAGAGCCGCCGTTTGTGCGTCCGGGCGACACCATCGCCGTCGACAAGACCTTGTGTATCGTTGAGGCTATGAAGCTGATGAACGAGGTCACGGCCAAGTTCCCGGGCGAGATTGTCGACATCCTCGTCGAGAATGGCGAGCCGGTCGAATACGATCAGCCGCTGTTCACAATCCGTCCGCTAGAGTAGGCCCATGTTCAGAAGGGTCCTCATAGCGAACCGGGGCGAGATTGCCGTCCGCATCATCCGCGCATGCCGTGAAAGCGGCATGACGTCGATCGCCGTCTACTCCACCGCCGACCAGGACTGTCTCCACACGTCTCTGGCCGACGAGAGCATCTGTATCGGTCCGCCCACCGCGGCCGAGAGCTACCTGAACATCCCGGGCATCATCGCCGCGGCCGAGATTTGCGACGCCCACGCCATCCATCCCGGCTACGGGTTCCTGTCGGAAAACGCCAAATTCGCGTCGATCTGCCGCGACTGCAACATCGGATTCATCGGGCCGACGCCCGAGGCCATCTCCCTCAGCGGCGACAAGGCCGCGTGCCGGGCGGCAGTAAAGGCGGCTGGCGTGCCTGTGGTGCCGGGCAGCGAAGGCCTCATCACGGACGCCAAGGAAGCCGTCGTCATTGCCAAGCGGATCGGGTTCCCGGTGCTGGTGAAAGCGTCGGCCGGCGGCGGCGGCAAAGGTATGCGGATCGCCCACAACGACGTGGCCCTCCAGAGCGCCGTGAGTATGGCGTCGGCCGAGGCCCAGGCGGCCTTCGGCGACGGCGGCGTTTACATCGAAAAATTCGTCGATAAGGCGCGGCATGTGGAGTTTCAGATTCTGGCCGACACCCATGGAAAGGTGGCGTCCCTCGGCGAACGCGAATGTACCATCCAACGGCGGCACCAGAAGCTGATCGAGGAATCGCCCGCCACCGCACTCACGCCCGCCCTCCGCACACGGATGACCAAGGCGGCCATCCGCGCGGCCCGCGCCATCGACTACTCAAACGCCGGGACGGTGGAGTTTCTGGTCGCGCCGGACAATCAGTTCTACTTCATCGAGTTCAATGCGCGCGTTCAGGTCGAGCACCCGGTCACTGAAGAAGTGACCGATATCGACATCGTGAAGGAGCAGTTTCGGCTGGCCGCCGGGGAGCCTCTGCAGGCGACGGCGGTTAAGCCGACCGGTGCCGCTATCGAAGCCCGCGTGTACGCGGAGGACCCGGACAACGGGTTTGCGCCATCCCCCGGTCTCGTGACGCGCTGCCATATCCCGGGTGGGCCGGGCATACGGGTGGACAGCCACCTGTTTCCCGGGTACACTGTACCAAGGTACTACGATTCGCTGCTGGCGAAGGTCATCGCACGCGGACGTACGCGGGACGAGGCCATTGACCGGTTGGCGGGCGCGCTGGAAGAGTTCACGACCGAAGGTGTGAAGACGACGGCGAATCTGTGCGCGCGTGTGATTCGGAGCGATCATTTCCGGCGAGGTGACTTGAGCCTCGAGCTCCTCGACGAGTTTGTACCGAAGACGGCCCACGGTTAGACTGGGGCGACCGGTAGTCTCGCTGCCGAACCGGTCGAAGAAAGGGCGCCAGAATGAAAGCGATTCAGCAAATCCTGTTCAAGGTCCTCTGTCTCGGTGTGCTTCTCGGGGGCGTCCTGCTTCTGATCTACCGGCTCACGGGATGCACCGATCTTGCCATTCAATACCTGCCCCAGAATCTCATCGCACGCTGGACCCTCAAGATCCTTATTGTGGCCGTGGCCGCGCTGGGCCTGGTGCCGGCGAGCCTTTTCGCGAAACGGCGCAGGCGGATTTCGTTTCCAAGCGCACACGGCACCAACGACTGCTATCTCGATTCGCTGGAGTCGAGTCTCAACAAGGCGCTCGCCAAGTTGCCGCAAGTGCGGAAGACCGCACTGGAGTTGCTGCCGGCCGCCAACGGCCGCATGATCCGGATCAGCGGGGAAGTGTGGCTGGCCAAGACGCAGGACGGCGGATTCCGCGAGACCAGCGCCTTCATCAGCGAGAAGATCGCCGTGCAGGCCAAGCGGATGCTGGGTGTCGACGAGGTTGACACGGTACACCTCAGTTTCCACTACCCCAAACTGGACCTCGACCTCAGCGACACCAACATTGACTTGGAGGAAGAGGTGCGGACCGATGGGCCTGGCCGCGAAGCCACGGAATCCGAGGTCATTGTGGGGCCGGACGCCCATTTCGCCGAGGACGCGGAATCCTCCTATGAGGACGAGGCCGGTGGCGAGGAAGAGGACCTGCCGGGTAGCCCGTTGGATGCGGAACCGGACGACGACGTGGCCGACGAGGAGCCACTCGCTGAAGACGCGCCAGCCGAGAGCGCCGATCGGGACGAGTGGTCTTCGTTGAGCGACGCGTCGGACGACGATGCAGACGACGAAGAACGCCCCTCGTCGCAGGACTAGGGCGGGCCGCGGGTATTGGCCTTGCATTCGCGACGCGGTACGTGTGATACTATGCCCGTTATGGGCGGCCCTTCAGGTGCGGCCGTCTACACTGGAGAACGTGTGATGCCATCGAATCATCTTGCCTACCATCGATGGCGTCCCTGCACCCATTCCTAGTTCTCCTCGTTTTCCTGTCTTTTCCACGTCACGTTTTTCCGAGGAGCGTTCCTTTTGGGGGAACAACCTTATCTGGGGAGTGAAGCATGAGTACCAATGTGATCGGCAAACTGGACGACCTGATCAAGCTCGACGACAAGGGATTGATCGTGGCCGTAATCCAGCACGCCGAGACCGGCCAGATCCTTATGGTCGGTTACATGAACCGCGAATCGCTGGAGGTAACTCTGCGTGAGAAGAAGGCCTGTTTCTGGTCTCGCTCGCGCAAAACGTTGTGGCTCAAGGGCGAAACATCCGGGAACATGTTGAGCGTCAAGGAAATCAGAACCGATTGCGACGCCGACGCCCTGGTGGTGAAATGCCTGCCCGCCGGTCCCACCTGCCACACAAACGAGACGAGTTGCTTCTATCGCAAGGTGGATTTCGACGGGACGGTTTCGCTAGAGGGCGACGGAGTTGCCGAAAATTGAGATAAGGAACCGACAGATGATTTACCCGTGTTTGGACGAGTTCCGGCGCATTGCGCAGCAGGGCGCCATCGTGCCCGTGTACCGCGAAATCATGGCCGACCTGGAAACGCCCGTAAGCGCCTATATGCGGATTGCCCGGGAGCAATCCTATTCGTTTCTGCTGGAAAGCGTTGAGAAGGCCGACACCATCGGCCGCTATTCGTTCCTGGGCGCCAACCCGTCGGTCATCTTCAAGTCGAAGGGCCGAACGGTGACCATTACCCGCAACGGCCGCGGGCAACCTTTCGAGTCTGACGACCCGCTCGGCGAGTTGCGGGCGTTGATGGCCGAGTACAAGCCTGTCCAGGTTGATGGCCTGCCCGAATTCCATGGCGGGGCCGTGGGCTACTGCTCCTACGATCAGGTGCGGTTCTTCGAACAACTGCCTGACGACAATCCAGATCCCCTCGACCTGCCCGACCTCTACTTCATGATCACCGACACCATTCTGATCTTCGACCATGTGAACAACCGGATGAAGATCGTGTCGAACGCGCATGTGCGGGGCGATGCGGAGAACGCCTACAACGAGGCGGTCCGCAAGATCGACACATTGGAACGCACGCTACGGAAACCGCTGGTGGTGTCGACGGAGCGGCTGCATGCGGGCGAGATCGAGACCGAGGTGAAGTCATCGTTCACCAAGGAATCGTTCTGCGAGGCCGTCGACAAGGCCAAGGAGTACATCTGCGCGGGCGACGTTTTCCAGGTGGTGCTTTCGCAGCGGTTCGAGCGCGAGATCTACACGAGCCCGGTCAGTCTGTACCGCGCGTTGCGGTGCATCAACCCGTCGCCGTACATGACGTTGGTCCAGTTCCCGGACTTCACGCTGGTGGGATCGAGCCCGGAGGTGATGACCCAGGTGCGGGGCAAACGGTGCGTGGTGCGGCCCATTGCGGGTACGCGCCCGCGCGGCGCCGATCAACACGAGGACGACAGCCTCGAGAAGGATCTCCTGGCCGACGAGAAGGAGATCGCCGAACACGTTATGCTTGTGGACCTAGGCCGGAACGACGTGGGCCGGGTCAGCGATCCGGGCACGGTGCAGCCGGTAGACGGACGGTTCATGTACATCGAGCGGTACTCCCACGTCATGCACATCGTGACGGAAGTCGAAGGCACCCTGAAGGATGGCGAAGACGCCTTCTCCGCGCTCCGTGCGACCTTCCCCATGGGCACTGTCAGCGGCGCACCCAAGATCCGCGCCATGGAGATCATCGACGAACTGGAGCCGGTCCGGCGCGGACCTTACGCGGGCGGTTGCGGCTACATCAGCTTCAGCGGCGACATGGACACCTGCATCATCATCCGGACCGTCGTCATCAAGGACGGCATGGCCTACCTTCAGGCAGGCGCCGGCATTGTGTACGACAGCGTTCCGGAACGCGAGTTCAACGAAACGGTCGACAAGGCCAAGGCGCTCTTCCGGGCGGTGGAGTTCGCTGAGAAAGGACTCGAACAATGATGATACTCATCGACAACTACGATTCGTTTACCTATAACCTGGTCCAGTATTTCGGTGAATTCGACCAGGACATCCGCGTGTTCCGAAACGATGCCATCGATGTGGACGGTATCGCTGAGTTGAAGCCCGAGCGCGTCGTGGTCTCGCCGGGACCGTGTACGCCAGCCGAAGCAGGCATCTCGATCGACGTCATCAAGGCGCTCGGACCGAAGGTGCCGCTCTTGGGCGTGTGTCTCGGACACCAGAGCATTGGTGCGGCCTTCGGCGGCGACGTGGTGCGCGCCGACCGAATCATGCATGGCAAGATCAGCGCGATTCAGCACACGGACAACCGCTTCTTCGAGGGAGTCCCGTCGCCCTTCTCGGCGACGCGGTACCACTCCCTGATCATCAAGCGGGACACCTGCCCCGACTGTCTGGAAATCACCGCCGAAACCGACCAAGGCGAGATCATGGCCGTCGCCCACAAGGAGTACCCGGTGTTCGGCGTGCAGTTCCACCCGGAAAGCATCCTGACCGAGCACGGCAAACAGATGATCGGGAATTTCTTGAAGGTGTAGCGTTTCTTTTTGCGAGCCCCGGGCCGTTGTCTTGCGGAGACGGTCCGGGGCTTGTTCTTGTCCGCATGGTGGACGGCTCTCGACCAGCGTATAATGCTCGCGAAACAAGTCTTCACTGCCCGGGGCCTCTATCCAGGAGAACAAGGTAATGAACTATGCTGTGCTCGCGACGGCAGCCGCCATGGCTCTAGCTGGTGCACCCGAAGACGATCTATCCTTCCACGAAGTCATCCCCCGCCCCGTGCTTGAGACCTATCTGAGCCGGTCGGTGACGATGATGGATCTGCTGACGGGCAAGGGCAATCCGGACGACAATGTGCGGATGTTGAAAAATGTGGGTGCGAAGTTCGCGGGGCGGACGTTGTATATGTGGGGAGGCGAACGGCACCTGGAGGCGAAGATCGCGTCGGCGAGGGAGATCGTCCCTAAGGTGCTCGCGGCCGACCCGGACATCATCTTGCAGGCGGCGATCTTCGAGATTGTGTCGACGGACGTGAATGGGCTGCCTGTGCCGCCGTGGGTGTTCGAAGAGTTCGGGCTTGCGCCGGAGGAGCGGACGTTCGATTACGACGCGATGCTGTTCCCGGATGGAAGACACAAGGACCACTGGAGCAAGGGCGCGTCGGTGCCGGACATGACCCAGGTCGAAACGCGGATGTGGTTCTACTATCTCGCGGCCCGGTATATCGATGCGGGGTGTGAGGCGATCCATTTTGGTCAGGTGGCGCTGATCGGCGCGTCGGACACGGACCACCAGCACTGGTGGGACATGCTTTCCCGGGTGCGTCGGTACGCCAAGGACCACGCGCGGCGGGGAATGGTGCTGTGCGATGCGCACACACCTCACGGCGGGCCGCGGTACGACGGCGATAAGCTCCTGTTCGATTTCCACACCTTCCCGCTTCGGATCGAGGAAGTGCCGGATGAGCCGGAGAAGGGCGTTCTGAAAGTGGGGTATCTGGACAGTCTGTTCGGGCGAAGCAACGGCGGGATGACACCCAGCGGTTGGCGGTGCGAACATCTGCCGTTTCTGGTGGAACTGGACAACTTCGAGCGAAGCGGCCGCGAGGGCAAGAATATCGGTGGCCACTGGATCTGGGGGTACGACGAGATCTGCTGGTTCGCGCACCAACCCAAGGAATACCAAAACGAATGGTTGCGGTATGCGTGGGACTGGATACGCGAGCACGACGCGAACGGGTACCTGCAGATGCCGGGGAGCCGATGCCTCGCCTACCCGGTGAAGACGGCGGACGGCCGGGAACTCTATTGGTATCACGGCAACACGCCAAGCGAGGCCTGGCCGGATGGGTTTGGGCAGGAAGGCACCATCAAGGCAATCTGGACGGACGGCGAATAGGGTCTACCTGCGCTTCCGGGGGGACGATATGAGACGGTCCATGACAAAATTGGCGTGCCTTGTGGTATGCATGGCGATCATCCTGTGTGGCTTCGGCGCAACCGGTGCGGAGGGAGAGGCCATGAGCGACGCAACGGACGCGATCCAGATCGGCAGCGGGAAACAGTTGATGATCGACCGCCGGTTCATCGCCACGTCGGAGGGTGTCGAACTCACCATGAACCCGCCGCGCAAGGCGGGTATGGTATTGGCCCCGGACAAGCCGTGGGAATCGAAGGACGTCGGATTCTGCGTGAGCGTCGTTGAACACGACGGTCTCTTCAAGATGTGGTACATGGCGCGGGATTCCATCGACCACGTCGATCCGGAATCGATTCGGTACTGCTACGCTACTAGCACCGACGGCGTCCATTGGGACAAACCCATCCTGGGCATCCATGAGTATGCCGGCTCCAAGGACAACAACATCGTGCTGACAGGCGTGATCGAGAGTACGGTGTTTCTCGATCCGGTCGCGCCACCCGAAGCGCGCTTCAAATCCATCAGTGCCATGCACTGGCCCGATCCCGACCGTGCGGGACTATACGTCCACATGTCACCCGACGGCATCCACTGGACCATGTCTGAGCAACGCGTGTTTCCTGTGTATCCCGACACGGCGAACCAAGCCTTCTACGACACGCGCCTCGAGAAGTACGTGGCCCATATCCGCGTTTGGGACCCCTTGCGCAAGATTGGCCGCGTCGAGATGGACGATATCACCAAGCCTTGGCCCTGCACGCTCCTCGACAAGCCTTACTGCATCTGGGGCGAGGACAAGGTCGCGGTGACAAGCCGCGAGGTGCCCATCGTGTTCGGCTACGACGAACACGACCCGGCCGACTCGGACCACTACAACCCGGCATGTGTCCAGTACCCCTGGGCCGACAACGCGTATTTCATGTTCCCGTCGCCTTACCGACACACGCCACCTCCTCCCGGCAACGACGGATACCTCGATATCCAAATGGCCGTCAGTCGCGACGACGCCAACTGGGTACGGCCCACGCGCGAACCCTACGTCCCCCTTGGCAGGAAAGGCGCCAGCGATTCCTGCCAGATGTACATGGTGGTCGGCATGGTGCGGACCGGGGACATCATCCACCAATACTACGGCGGTTACGACTTCACCCATGGGCAGTTCGGCCCCAAAGCCAACGGAAGCGGCGGCATCCACCGGCTCGAACAGCGTCTCGACGGCTTCATGTCGGCGGATGCGCCCATGGCCGGGGGCACGTTCACGACGCCGTCACTCGCGTTTTCGGGCTCGAAGCTGGTCCTCAACCTTGACGCAAGCGCCATGGGCACCTGTCGCGTGGCCCTCCTGAATGCGGACGGCTCCGCCGTTGAAGGATATGGGGCGGACGACTGCGACGTGCTTGAGGGCAATTCCACGGCGCGCATAGTGACGTGGAAGGGCGAGAGCAACGTATCGGCGCTGTCCGGGCGACCCGTACGGCTCCGGTTCCAGATGTTCGCGGTGAAGTTGTATGCGTTCCAGTTTGTGGAGTAGAGTTTGATGAGCACGGGTCCGCCACGATAGAAGGCGATTGGGGTTCACGCCCTTCTCATATATCCAATGGTTTAGGCCACACAGGGAAGAACGCTAGGAGAGAACGCCATGAAAAGGACATCTGGAACTCGTCCAGGATTCACACTGATCGAACTGCTGGTTGTAATCGCCATCATAGGCATTCTTGCTGCCATTCTGCTGCCTGCGTTGGCGCGGGCACGGGAGGCGGCCCGTCGCGCTTCGTGTCAGAACAATCTGAAGCAAATGGGCATCATTTTCAAGATGTACTCTAACGAGGCCAAAGGAGAGAAATGGCCGCCCGTCGCGTACTACGAATCGCTGCAGACCCCGGGTCAGTGCGACGGTTCGTTCTCGCCCGCGGCCCGCGATCTCTATCCGGAGTACCTGACGGACGTCAACATCTGGGCATGCCCGTCGAACGCTACAGGCGTGGATGTACTGACTTACGATAACGATGGCTGGAATGACTCGTTCGTCGATGCCGCTGGCCAAGTCTCTCTATATTACATGGAACGGGAAGGCGACCATTCGTACATGTACCTTGGCTGGGCAGTCATTGACAACGCGTGGCTGACACCGGCCGGTCCGGCGCTCGGGGCTTTGGGCGGCGCGCTGACGTTCGACTCGGGCAGCACCCCGCCCACGAAGAACGATGAGGATATCGAGTACGACCATCCCGATTTGGGCACGATCACGCTGTACCGGCTTCGGGAAGGAATCGAGCGCTTCTTCATCAGCGACATCAACAACCCCGCCGCCACGGCGATGGGACAGTCCGAAGTCGCGGTCTTCTGGGATATTCTCGGCACGAAAGTCAGCCTGTTCAACCACGTCCCGGGCGGCTCCAACGTGCTCTACATGGACGGCCACGTGGAGTTTGTCCGGTATCCGAGTGAGGAGTTCCCGGTGACACCCGAGGCGGCCGACATGTTCACGACGGGCGCAGACGTGTTGTAGAGTCGGCTCACGTCCCCACCGCAAGGCGACGGTATTTGTTTTACACCGCGGAGTGCCGCTGAATGGGCGCTCCGCGGTCCCTTCTTCTCGGCCGTGTGCTCGGCACAAAGGATGTCGGCCCCGGCGGGACTGGACTCTGCCCTGGATCGCCCGGTACAGTGCCGTTTGAGTCACTGTCGCCGTCGATCACGGGAGCGCACGCCATGGACACGCCATTTCCACGCAGAACAGTTCACCTGGATTTCCACACGAGCCCGCACATTCCGGGCATTGGGAAGAACTTCGACCCGGACGTGTTCGCCGAGACGTTCAAGGAGGCGTGTGTCGACAGTGTGACCGTGTTCGCGAAGTGCCACCACGGGCACCTCTACTACAACACAGCCCGTCCGGAGCGGCATCCGGGCCTCGCCAAGAATTTTGACCTTCTCAACGAGCAGATTGAGGCGCTTCACCGCCGAGGCATCCGTGCCCCCATCTACGTGAGCGTCCAGGTTGACGAGTACGCCGCGCACACGCACCCCGAATGGTGCGCGGTCGATCCCGACGGGCGGATCGTGAAGAACGGCGGTCCGCTGGGAGCGGGCTGGCACACGCTGGACATGTCGAGTCCGTATCAGGATTTCCTGGCCGAACAGATTGACGAGGTCCTGTCCCGATTCGCACCGTTGGATGGATTGTTCCTGGACATGTGCTGGGACCAGCCGAGTTGCTCGCAGTGGGCCATGGACGGCATGCGCAGCCGAGGCTACGACCCGTGCGACGATGGCGATCGCGGGACGTACGCCCGCGAGATCGCCCACGAGTACATGGCGCGGTTCAAGAAGATGGTGGACAAGGCGCACCGGAACACCGCGCCGGTCGGCATTTGGTTCAACAGTCGGCCCAAGACGAATCTTCACTTCGAGAAGAAGTTCCTACGCCACATCGAGGTGGAGTGTCTCCCTACGGGCGGGTGGGGCTACGCCTACTTCCCGTATGTCGCGCGGTTCGTGCGGCCCTTGGGGCTGCCCACGCTGAGCCACACCGGCCGGTTTCACAAGAGTTGGGGCGATTTCAACGGGCTGAAGCCCAGGGCAGCCATGCTCTATGAATGCGCCAGCATCCTCAGCATGGGACTGACAAACGGCATCGGCGACCAACTGCATCCCCGCGGCACGCTCGAAAAGGAAGCGTATGCACGTATCGGCAAAGCGTACAACCACATCCAGGCGTGTGAGCCTTGGGTGGAAGACGCGAAGTTGGTCAGCCAGATCGGGGTGATTATCGACCCGCAGAAAGGCGACCAGCCCGGACCGACGGGCCTTGGCGTGGTGCGGGCACTGCAACAACTGAGGCACCAGTTCGACCTGTTGCCGTCGACGGGCCCCATTCGAAGCTACGATCTCATCATCGTGCCCGAATCGGTGAAGATTGACTTCGCGCTACGGCGGAAGCTTGCCACGTACCTGAAGAACGGCGGGACACTCCTTGTCTCTGGCGACGCCGCGCTCGACGAACGCGGCAAGCCGGTGCTTCCGGAACTGGGCATTCGCCCGCACGGCCTTTCGCCGTACACGGTGACGTACCTGCGGCCGGACCGGAGTACTGCAGCCGGGTTGCCTCAGTCCGATTTCGTGATGTACGAACAGGGGTACCGGTTCACCCTGGCCAAGACGGCCAAGTCCCTCTGCCGCGTGGTCGAGCCGTACTTCGAACGGGGCTACGACACGTTTTGCTCGCACGGTCAGACCCCACCGGCCAAGCTGTCGCGGTATGCCGCTGCCGTATTGGGGAAGAACACGGTAACCTTTTCCATGCCCATCTTCAGCGCCTACGGTCTGCACGGGAACCTGGAGTACCGGGATCTCCTGGGCAAGTGCATCG
Organism: bacterium; assembly: GCA_024231375.1. Next base: position 13,738 of record JAAEQP010001530.1, read on the forward strand.
ATCTGCTCCTGCCCGAGCCGTTGATCCGCGATGAGGGTCCTGGGCATCTCGAGGCAACCGTCCTCCGCAAGGGCAAGCGCACCATCGTACACCTGATCAGCTTCTACCCGGCGAACCGGACCGAATCGGGTCAGCCCGAGATCATCGAAGACGCCTTTCCGCTGGTCGACATGCCCCTGTCGGTCCGCCTGGACAAGAAGCCCAAACGGGTCGTGCTTGCGCCCGAGGACCGTGAGGTGCCGTTCCGCTACGCCAAGGGCCGGGCCGAGGTGCGCGTCACATGTACCGCGGGGCACACCATGGTTGTGTTCGACTAGAGGACAACCTGAGGCTTTCGGCCGTACCTGGCTGGAGCCCCGTGCCCCGGGACAGCGCTTGGTGCTATACTGTGCCCTCTCCGAAGCGGCGCAGCTATTGGGTTTGGGGGGCCGCTCTTTCCATTGCAGGAGGTATGTGCAGTGATTGCCAAGGCCGTCGTCTTTCCCGACAAATGCGTCGCGGAGTTTCGTGACGTCACCGTACCCGACCCCGGTCCCCGCGACGTGGTCATTGACACCCATCTCTCGTGGATCAGCAACGGAACCGAGGGGTCTTTCTTCCGGTGCGAGCGCATCAACGGCGAAACACCGTATCGCGACGGCGATCCGTGGCCCTTCCCCATCGCCCCCGGCTACCAGAGCGTCGGCATTGTCACCCACGTGGGCGACGCTGTGGACGATATCCAGGTCGGACAGTGGGTGTTTGGCGCCATTGGCCGAATCGAGGGGATGTACGAGGCCGGCGGCGGTCACATCTCGCCGAAAGTCATGGACCGCTCACAGGTCTGGGCGATTCCCGAAGGCCTTCCGCCCGAGGCGTACAGCGGCCTCGTGCTGACGCAGGTTGGGTATAACTGCGGCACCCGCCCGCCCGTGAATGTGGGCGATACGGCGCTGGTCATCGGAGACGGAATGGTAGGGCATTGGTCGGCCCAGACGCTGCATCTGC
>JAAEQP010001531.1 GCA_024231375.1 bacterium
GGCGTACCGGCTCAGCCCTGGCGGTCGTCAAATGGTTTCGCGAACACGACCTGCAATTCCCCCGCGTTATCACGTGGGGGCCCAACAAGGGACAGATCGCTTGGGGCACGCTAGCGCACTCGCGCGCGGTGAAGGCTATTCGCAATCCACGTTATGCCGGCGCCTTTGTATTTGGACGAACCAAAACGCGCAAGCGCGCGGACGGCTCGTCGTACATCCAACACAAACCCCTCGATGAATGGGATACGGTCATTCCCGACGCACACCCCGGTTACATCACGTGGAAAGAATACAACGACAACCTGAAGACCCTGCAGGCCTGTGCCAAAGCCCACGGCACCGACCGGCGCGACCACCCACCGGGCGAAGGCCCTGCGTTGCTCCAAGGCATGGTGGTGTGCGGCGTGTGCGGCAGGCGAATGACCATACGTTATCACCAACGCAGCGGAAAGACCCGGCCCGATTACGTGTGCCAACGCGACGCCACTGAATACGCCGTTCCAAAATGCCAAACCATGGCGGGAAGCAACATCGACAAGAGCATCGGAGAACTTCTGCTGGAACTCGTCGAACCCGTGACGCTGGAACTGGCCTTACACGTCCAACACGAAGTACAAACCCGGATCGAAGAAGCCGACGCCATACGCCGCCAAAGCGTGGAACGCGCCCAGTACCACGCCGACCTGGCCCGTGAACGGTTCATGAATGTCGATCCACGCAACAGGCTCGTCGCCGACCAACTCGAAGCGGATTGGAACGAGAAACTCCGGGCAATGGATCAGGCACGCCAACGCTACGAAGAACAACGCGAAAAGGATCGCATACAGCTCGACGATGACGCACGCCAGAAGATACTCTCCCTGGCAAAGGACTTCCCACGCATATGGAACGATTCCAGCACAACGGACAAGCAACGCAAGCGCATGGTCCGTTTACTCATCGAAGACGTTACACTGACACGAACCCAAAAGCATGCCCGCCTA
>JAAEQP010001532.1 GCA_024231375.1 bacterium
ACCGTCGCAGGGCTTGCGGGTAGGATGGCACGTCCCAAGAAGTCCCATTTCAGCCTTCAAGGAGGGTGCACCCATGACGTTGACTCGCCGCCTTTCGGCCCTACTGCTTGGATTGTTGTCGGTCACATTGGCCCTTGGCGCCTGGGCTCAAGAGCCCCAACTGGAATGGGCCTACGAAACCAAGGGCAAGATCTACTCCTCCCCCATCCTGACAGATCTGGATGGCGACGACGTGCCCGAGGTGATCGTGTGCGTGTCGCGAGAGGGGCGTGTCATCTGCCTGGACGGGAGGGGCGAGCTTCGGTGGGACTACCTAATCGAAGACAGCGGCACGGATGGCATCCAGGCGACGCCGTCGGCCTTGGACACGGACGGCGATGGCAGACCCGAAATCTACTTCATCACCACGGGTGGCATGGCCGGGTGCCTGGACGCGTCGGGCAGCTTGCGCTGGCGGACGTTCACGGGCGACAAGACCGACTACAGCGGGACGCTGGTGACGGATATTGACGCGGACAGCGGCGCGGAGGTGGTGTTTGGTTCGGACAGCGGCACGATCTATTGCCTGGACGACTGCGGGATTGAGAAATGGCATTACCAGGGGGACGGCCAGGTCCGGGGGATTCCCGCGACGGCGTGGGATGAGGAATCGGGCACATGGCGGGTGTATGCGGTCTTCGGAGGCGGGGTGCTGGCCTGCCTGACGAGCGAAGGCGAGGTGGTGTGGAGTCACGACGAACCGAGCACCCGCAAGGAGCGCCGGTGCGGGCCTGCCATCGGTGATTTGGATGGCGACGGCACGCTGGAAATCGTGGCGGCCACGGACCGTTTCGAGGTGATCGTACGCGACCCGTTCACGGGGGCGGAGAAATGGCGATGGAAGGGCCTCTCGGCGATTGACCAGACGTCGAGCTTCGCGCTGGCGGATTTCGACGGGTCGGGTCGGCTGGACATTGTGGCCGGGGACGGAACCGGCCTCGGCGGGCCGGGACACGTGTACCGGTTGCGCGACGGGAAGGCGCTGTGGACGGCCGATGTGGGCGGTGGCGTGGTCCAGGGCCCCAGTGTGGGCGACGTGGACGGCGACGGGCAACTTGAAGTACTCGCGTGTTCGCGGTCGAAACGGCTGGTGTGCCTTTCCCAGGACGGTGCGCTGGAATGGGAATATCCTTCGGATGCAGGGTCGCTGACGACGCCCGCGCTGGGCGATATCGATGGTGACGGCGAAGTGGAAGTGGTGTTCACGAGCAAGGACCGGTTCGTGCGGTGCTTGAGTGTTGGGGGTGCCCACGCGGACGGCAAGCTGCCGTGGCCCATGATGGGACGGGATCCGCAACTGTCGAACAACGCCACGGGTGCGCCTTTCAGCACGCAGAAAGCGACGGGATCGCCGGGTGAAGACCTGCGTATTGAGGCGTTCGGACCGCTTCGCGTTGGGGACAACACGATCACGTGCGCCTTCATGAACAACGCGCCGCGGCCGCGGCATCTGGAGGTCGTGGTGCGCGTGGAGCCGCCGGGGCTCGGGGTCGTGACCCGAACATTCAGCAACCGGTGCGATCCCTTCGAGCGGAAGACCATCACGTGCGATGTGGCCGTGTATCCGCCTCACAGCCTGTCGGATACCAATACATGCCATCTGAGCGTTCGATTGGTCGATGTGGGGACAGGCGTCACGCTGGCGGCCGAGAAGCGCGAAGCGCTGATGAAGCCCTGGGCGGTGGAAGAGCGCGAATGGGTGGGCCTGGCCACGCGCGGACTCAAGTTGCTGGAGAAAACGCGCGACGTGTCCGCGCGTCCGCGGCTGGCAGGTGCATTGCACCGGGCGATCCTCGACGACGAGACGCTGACGGATGATGAGGTCAGAACCGTTAGCATGGAACGCGTCCGCGAGCGAGGTCTTGAGTTCATCAACGACGTATTCAAGGGGTTCGCGGAACTGCCCCCGCTGGCGCCGCGAGCCCAAGTGCGGGAGCGAGTGGCACTGGTCGCCGCGAAGACGGACAACCTGCGCCGCATTGTGGCGCGTCTCGATGCCGCGGCGAACGGCGAGGCGGGCGACTTCGCGGTAGTCCCATGCTCGCCCTTGGCGAAGGTGTTTCGTGACGAGCCGCTCCCGGCGGAATGCCGACTGGATTCGCTGTCGATCTCGCTGGCGAAGAACGAAGCCGAAGCGGTGCAGATGACGGTGGTGCCCCTGGGGAAGGACCTGACCAATCTGCGTGCGACGTGCTCGGCGCTGAAGCAGGCGGACGGCGATGGCGAAATCCTGGCTGATGCGGTCGAGATCGCGCGCGTGGGCTACATCCCCATCGGTCCGCCTGAGTACAACTGGTTCGTGGAGAAGCGGGGCGACTATCCTGACGTGCTGCTCCCGGCCGACCCGGTGGACGTGCCGGCGTCGCAGGACGCGCAACCGTATTTCGTTACGGTGAAGACGCGGCCCGACACACCGACAGGGACCTACGAGGGTGTCGTCGAGGTCACGGCGGACGGGTGCGCGTCGGTCCAAGTGCCGTTGCGCGTGCGGGTGTGGGACTTCGCGCTGACGGACGAGACACACCTGAAGACGTCCATGTGGATGAGCGAGGGGTATATCAGCCGATTCTACAAGCACGACGGCGGCCTGCCGTGGGATGTTCGCAAGCGGTTCTACGACTTGCATCTGTCGCACCGGGTCGGGCCGGTGAAGGATTTCCCGCTGGAAGGCGGCGACAAGTTGAAGGACTTTGAGTACCTGCTGGCGAACGGTCAGAACAACTTCTTCATCCCCGTGCCGGAACACGTGGAAGGTGAGGCGCGGGAGACGTTGGCAGCGAAGTACCAGGCCACGCGCGATTTGCTCGTCGAAAAGGGGTGGAACGACCTCGCCATGTACTACACGCGCGACGAGGTGGCGGTGGTGGCGCGGCATCTCATTCCCAAGGTGGTTGAAATGAACCACTGGATTCACGAGGTGGTGCCGGAATGGCCGCGGCTCCAGACCAGCGCGCCGGAGCAATCGTTGTTCGACGCGGTGGACGTCTGGTGTCCCACCATCGACCATTTCGACCCGGTGGTGCTAGAGGAGCGGATGGCGCAGGGCGACCGGCTGTGGTTCTACACGGTGTGGGGTCGCCCGGGCATCATGATCGAGTTTCCGGCGACGGACTACCGGCTCATGTTCTGGCAATGCTGGAAGTACGGCGCGGAGGGGTTCCTGTATTGGGGCACCACGCACTGGGATCTCAACATGACGACGGACCAGCGGTGGCCCGAGATCCCCTGGATTCCGTACAACCGGCAACCCGGCCACAACGGCTGCGGATATCTCATCTATCCCGGCGCAGACGGCACGCCCTTGGCCTCCATCCGGTTGGCCCTGGCGCGGGACGGTATCGAGGACTACGAGTACCTGCACTTGTTGCGGGAATTGCTGGCGAAGGCAGGCGATGGCTGTCCGAAAGACTTGGCCGAACGCGCGCGGAAGGAGTTGTCGATTACGCCGGATGTGCTCGTCGACCACAAGACGTACACGGAAGACCCGGCCGCCATCATGAATGCGCGCGGGCGTATCGCGGCGATCATCGAGGAGTTGCAGGCGATGAAGTGAGGGCGCGCGGGGCCGACACAAGACTGCCGGACCCCTCACCCTGCCCTCTCCCAGCCGCGGCTGGCAAGCCGCAGGGAGAGGGTAAGAGACGCGCCCATTGGGCCCTCCTCCGAGGGCCACTACGTTAACGGAATCGCCGTCGTGCGCGGCAGGCCACGCCCACAAGGCCCAGGCCTAGCAGCGCCATCGACGCCGGTTCCGGGATAACGCCTTCGAGGTTGTCATTGGTGAGGTTGAAGGCAAAGCTGGAACCCAACGACGAGAACGAGACCCCGTTGAACCCGACAGCGTCGCCGCTATCGACATCGCTCGTGGCCCAGTACCAGTCGTCGTCCTGATCGAGCTGGGTGGCGTTGGCGATGCCTACCCAGTAGGTGACGCCGGGTTGGAGCACGAGCGGATCGATGTCGAGCCAGTATTCGTAGACGTCGACGGAGAACCCAGTGAACACCTCAATGTCGTCGCCGGTGTCAGTGCGGCCGATGTCGCCAGGCGTGAGACTCAGTTCCAGGTCGGTGGGGTCGGGCTCGCCGGAGTTGTCGCCCGTGATGAAGACGGCGAAGTTGTCCGTACCCGGAGTGCCGGCGAAGGCGTAGAACCCCCACCAGTGGAGATCGGTCACCGTGGCCGATCCTTCTTCGAGCACGAAGGGCTCAAAAACGACGTTTGGCAGGTCGAGGTCGGAAGGGTAGCCGCTGACGAGATCCGGTGTGCCGTTGTCGTAGATGATGTCGGCGGTGGCGGGGAAGGTGGCGAGGAGGACGGCCACCCCGACGGCCAGTGCAAGGTTTCGCATGGAAAGGTCCTTTCAACGGCGCATGTCGCGCGACCTCGTGTTTTCGTGCTCTTCACGCCAAGCCTTGAACCAAGCCTCCGCAACACGATTACTGGTCAGGACCACCTCCGCTCCACGCGCGACCGCGTACAGCCGGAAAGACTCTACCCGCACCCCCTTTCGGCCTGTCCTCGCTCATACTCCTCGACACGTTCCTTGCCGAGGATCGCCCCATTGGAATCGGTCCGTTCCCACCACTACCACATGTGCTGCATTTCCACGTGCGGGCGTGGTCCGACCACGGTACACCTTGACTACGGGGCCTCGGCGCTCAGCCCAAGCGCCTGTCTTATCGTTAACATCTGTGGAACATGCTGGGCGGGGGGGACATTCCGGGTGGGGATGGAATTCGTGGGGATTTCCGTGGAAGTTGCGCCAAGGTGAAGGGGCTTCCGCTCAAGGCTCCCGTAAGTCGTTGTGTGTCAATGAGGTGAGATGGAGGCCTGTCGGTCGTGGCGTGACCTTGCGGTCACGTCGGTGGGTCGGGCGGAGCGCGGCCGGGAGGCCGCGACCGGCCACAGCGGGGGGCGGTCGACACGGAGGCCGACCCTACCGGGGGCCGTGAAACACGGCATCCGCGAAGGCATGGGGCTCACCTGTCGCCACCTGCGTCTTGCCGCAAGTGAGGTTGGACCCGTTCGCCAGGGCGGCGTATGCCGCGGAGCCGGCACCGTCCAGCCGAACGAGTGCGAGTTCGGCGTCGGTTTGGAGAGGGGCGTCGCCGAGGAGTGCTTCGGCGGTGGCGGCGTCTTGGTGGTCGCGGATGAGGATGAGGTCTTCGCGGCCATCGGTGAGGGTAATGACGAGTCCGACGTGGCTGTCTGGAAGTACGGAACCGTCGGGTGCGAGGACGTTTACGCGCCGGATGGACTGGACGACGCGCGCGGTTCCATACGGCTCGACGACGGCCACGAATGTGGAGGCCAGGGGCTGCCCTTCGGCCGCGGCCCGCTGAATCAGCACGCGGGGAACCCAGGTTTCGGTGGTGGAGTTGTAGACGCCTTCGACAACCCAGCCTTCGGTGAGGCCGGCGGATGCGCCGGTCGTGAGATCGGTGTAGCGCAGATGCACTTCTTCGCCGTCGGACAGGAGGCCATGGCGGTCGTCGATGGTCCAGTCGACGGACCAGCCGGACTCGGGCGCGGCGTCCATCCGCGTGTTGCGTGTGATAGCGCCGGCGCCGAACTCGTCGGCGGGCGTGAGGTCCAGGCCTTCGGCGTCGACGGTCCCGAAATGGCTGTGCATGAACTTGGTGTGCTGGGACCCGCCGGCCACGCGGAACACGTCGACCAGGTAGACGTCCTCGTCCGACACATCCACGGTGAGGACGGTTCGCTCGTAGCGGTTGCCGCCGTTGAGGCCGGGGCCGGATGCGCGGATGGCCTTGCATTGACGGCCATCGGCCCAGAGCTGGGTGTGACCAGGCTCGCCGCCGTTGTTGTTGCGGTCCACGACGACGGTGTTGTGGGCGGCGGTTGCGACGTAGGACCGGGCCTTGGGGGCGCCCCACCCGCCAAACTGGACGGGGGGGTAGCCGAAGTCGGGCATGAGGTCGAGTCCGCGGGCGAAGAGGCCGAGGTTCATGCCGTCGGGGTGGCCATGGCCGCCGCCGGAATCGTAGTCGAGCCATGCGACGCGCGCATGCGGTCCTTGTCCCGAGCGCAGCAGTGCAATGTGCCATTGTTCCTTGTTGATGCAGCCTTGACGGACCAACGTGCCTTCACGCTCGATGACGGCCGCGATGCCGGTGCGGACAGCGGCGGGGTCGTCGCAATAGATGTCGAAGGGCAAGCCGTCGAGGTCGCCGTCGTTGGCGTGGTAGAGGGTCTGGACGAAGGCGACGTCGCCGGTGAGTTCGTACAACTGCCAGAGGGTGGAGAAGGACGAGGGCGGCAGCGGCGACCACCCCGAACACACAGGGGAGCCGTCGGCGGGCTTGAGGAACGTCATGCCTTTGTACTCGGGCATGGCGCCCGCGAACCAGCCGGTGTCACCGGAGAGAGGATAGTACTGCTGCAAACACCGGGTGTCGATGTGAAACCGGTAGGTCTGGTGCAAGCGTGGCTGGCGGTCGATCGCCTTCTTCAAGAATCCGGGGTCGGTCTTGGTGAATTCACCCAGAAACATGGCCAGGGACTGAATGGTGTAGCAGGTATAGCCGGCAAGCCCTTTTTCACCGGTAACGCCGTCTACAGCGGTGGCGCGGACGAGCATGGGGTCGACGATGTCCCAGAAGGCGGCTTCGTTCTCTGGCCACCCCAACACGGCGAAGATGATGCCCACGGCGATTTCGGTGCGGGGATAGTTGGTGTGGATCTTGGCGCGGTTGGCGAGGGCGTCCCGCAGGATGCGGGTTTCGATGTTGTCCTGGACGCGGGCAAAGGTGTCCTTGGGGTTGGCGAGTTGGTACTGGCGCGCCTTCTCGGCGAGAAACGCGACCAGGGCCTCGTCGTGGCGAATGGTCTCGAAGATCATGTCATAGGCCATGACGAGTTCGCGGGTTTCTTCGCAGGCGTCATGCCAGGTGGACACGTAGCCGGCGGCGCCCTTGCCTTCGTACAAGATTCCCTGCTGGCCGAAATCGAAGGTCGGATGGAGGTCGGCGACGCGGTCGAGCATGATGCCGGCTTTGTGCGCGTAGACGGGATCGTCGGTCATGACGTGGGCGGCGGCCAATGTGCGGATTCCACCGACAAGGGCCTGCTTCCATTGCCCGTAGATGAGGTAAGCGCCAATGAAGCGCCAGCGGTTTCCGTCCTTGTCGACGTACCCTTCGCCGTCGTCCACGCCGAACGTGTGGAGCGGGTCGGACGGGTCGGGATGGTCTGCGTTGAACAGGAGGGCGCGGTCTGCGCGGGCGGGATCGAACACGCCGTGTTCATCCAGGCCCGTCTTGTAGAAGGCGGCGAAGTCGTTTGTGGGGAACACTGCGTCGCAGTGCGGGCATTGCGTCTTCCAGGGACACCCCATGGCGTCCATCTTCCAGTTGTACATGGGGACGCTCTCGCCGCAGGTGGGACAGTGGCCGTTGGACCAGACCATCCAGGAGCGCCGAATGGTTGCGCCGAACATGAGGTCCCATAGATCGTCGTCCGACAGATCCATCCACGGCTGGGCGGCCGCGACGAGATCGTCGCGCACGCTGGCGGTCCATTCGTCGTTGGCGGCGTTGGCCCGGACACGCGCCACCACGTCGGCAGAGTAGAGGGTGCTGGCTTGTTTCACAGGCGGTGCTTCCTCGGCCCCCTGGGCAAGCGTGCTGAGCAACACGAGTGCCGCGGAAGTCGCAAGGATGCGTCGCGCCTTACGCGACGACCTTGAGAAGAGCCCGAGACAGACCCGTCTCGCTTCGTGCAGGCCGCGAGAAGGCCTGGGACAGTCCCGTCTGCGTCCGCCTACGGCGGACTCCGCTTGGGACAGTCCCGGTTTCTCGCTTCTCCGCCTGCGCGCAGTTACTGTCGTCATGCCTGTCTCCCGTCCGTGGTGCTACTCGACCTTCAGTTCGAAGAGGGTTGCGCTAAGCGGCTGCAACGGCAAGGGTCCTCCAGGCTTGAAGCCGCTCATATGGAAATCATGCACGTTCACGTTTCGCGGCTTGCCGGGTTCGTTGTAGGCCATGGGATCGTTGCCCGTGATCATCCACCCGCCGTTACAGCCCTTCACCTCGACGCCCTCGAAGGAGAGGTCCAATACCATGTCGTCGTCCATGGGGTTCACCACAGCGAGGGTGATGGCCTTCTTGTCCGCCGTCCATGCCGCGGCCACATCGAGGGGACCGGTATCGCCGTCCACCTTGATGGGAATGACGCCGTAGTGCTTGCGGTACAGCATCAGCGGCAGGCCGGTGGCCGCGAATTCGGCGGCGGTGTCGGTGGTCTTGATGCACCCGATGACATTGACGGTCTGGGCGTAGTTGGCCATGTAGAACACGTCGCTGTGGCGCGTCATCTCGTGGATGCCTTCGGCGATGCCCAGCGCGTCCTTGAGGTAGTAGCGGGTTCCGAGTTCGCCGTAGACGTGATCGCCGTACCAGTAGTTCCATTCGTCGAGGGCGATGGGAATGGATTTGCCCTGCAAGGCCGCGATGGTCTCGTGGTATTTTCGATGATGGTAGGCCTTGCGGCGAACACTCTGCGGAATTTGGCGCACGTGGGCCAGCAGGCCCGGTTGTTCACCACAATAGAAATGTTCGCTGAGCGCGTCCATGTGATCGGCGGATTCCGTCAGCATGGTCTCGGTCCATTTCCCGCTCGCGCCGACGGCCACCACCTTGATGTCAGGCGACTGGGCGCGCATGGCGTCGACGAAGGCGTTGTGTTTCTTCACGTAGTCTTCGAGGGGCATATGGCCAATTTGCCAATTGCCGTACATCTCGTTGCCGATGCCCCACCACGTGACGTTGTAGGGTTCGGGGTGGCCGTTCCGTGCGCGGACCTTGCCCATGGGTGTGTCGGCGGCGCCGTTGACGTATTCCAGTTCTTCCAACGCCATATCGACCTCACCCGCACCGGTGTTCACGACCACGAGCGGTTCCGTGCCGATTTCTTTGCAGTACAGCATGAAATCGTCGATGCCGAAATCGTTGGAATCGACGCCTTTCCACGCGGGATTCTTGCGCGGCGGGCGCTTGTCGCGGTCGCCGATGCCGTCGCGCCAGTCGTAGCCGCTGACGAAGTTGCCGCCCGGCCACCGGTAGATGGGCGAATCGAGTTGTTTGAGCAGCGCAAGCGTATCGGCTCGCATGCCGTGGACGTTGTCCGCGGGCATGAGCGAGACCGTGCCGACGACCACGCGGCTCTTGCCCACGGCGTTGATGGCAAGGCCCGACTTGAAGTATGGGAATCCATTCACGACCTCGAACGTAGTCTTGACAAACTTGTTCGGGTCGAGATTGGCATCGATTACGAGAACGTTGTGCTCTTCATCGCCCATGCCCACCCTCGCCTGGCCCTCTCCTTTGAGCCAAACATAGCCTTCGTATGTCCTGCCCGGCACAAGCTCAACGGGCGCGGAGACAATGGCGTAGGATTCGCCCTCTCCCCCACTCTCGAGCAGGGGCGACCATTCGCCCACGAAAGGCTCTTCCGTAGTCATGGACACACTGCCCCCTGATGAACCGGCAACGCCCCACGGCGATTCCTCGGCCTTCACGTCGTAGAAGAACTTTCGGTCTTCGATCATCTCCGACCAGATGCCGCCGTAGATGCAGCGGCCGAGGTGTTCGATGAACTGACCGTAGATGTACTCCGAAATGGGCGGGCCCGTCTCGTTGGCCTTCACCACCGCCTTGGGTTCGAGAGTCATGGTCGAGATCAGCTCCAACTGCACGTCGTCGAACCACGCCTTGCCAGTGGATGTCCCCCACCCGCCAAAGAGACAGTTCACCTGGACCGAATCCAGGTCGTTGGTGTCGAAGGTGACCTCGACACGGGTCCAGTCTTTGGTGCCTGTGATGGGAGGCGTGTGGACGGGCCGGAGGCCGTGGATGTTGAATAGTGCGCCTTCGCCCGACCCGGCTTTGACCTTCTTGGTTTTCACCCAACCCGACAAGCGATAGGTGGAGAAGGGCTTCACGGCCACGTGCCGTTGCCAGGTGAGGTCGCCGCCCCTGTCCGACGCGATCATGACGCTACGGCTGCCCGTGTGGCCGATGTCGGCGTAGACGAATTCGCCTTCGCCGTTCCACACGTGGGTTTCCCAACCGGCCGGTTCCTGGCCGCCTTCCTCAAAAGACGGATTGGGCACGGCGTTGTCGGCGGACGGGTTCTGAGCGAGGAACATCGTGGCGACAAGTATGGCGTTCATGGTACGTCTCCAATTCCGGCTACAGTTTGTGACCATCTCCAGTCCGATGCCCAGGACATTCTATCCGCCGTCATTCCCGCATAGGTGGCGAGAGATGGCAGTAAGCGGGCAGAGCGTGGGTAAGCAGGACTACTGGCAACGCGTGGAGTCGCGATACGTCGACCGCGAGAAGACCTGGGACAGTCCCGTCTGCGTCCGCCTGCGGCGGACT
>JAAEQP010001533.1 GCA_024231375.1 bacterium
AAAAACCGGGACTGCCAAGCTCTTGCGTCCCATTATTGACCTTCTTAGGGCAACAATGGGTGGCTGTCCCCCGCTTATCGCGACCTGCGCGCGAGAGAACAGAAGCGAAAAACCGGGACTGTACCAAGCGGAGTCCGCCGCAGGCGGACGCAGACGGGACTGTCCCAGGTCTTTTCGTGGGCTTCGTAGACAACTTTCGGACTTCTTCAACAGCCCCACGGCCCCAGGTCTTTTCGCGGCCAGCACGCCAGATCCAAGACTTCTTCAACAACTCCACTGTCCCAGGCATTTCCCGCGGCTTCGCCGTAGGGGCGGCTACTCTCAACAACCCAATGGCCGCCGGATAACCTCCGGAGACGTCCTGGCATGAGCGCTGATCGGACACCAGTCGAGATCGAACCGATGGTATTCAGGCTGTCGCCTGGCAACCGTCGGGCGGCGCGGTTGGTCGCCCTTGGCATGGCCGCTCTCTTGGGCCTGGTGTGGACTATCATGAGGCTTGCAGGTGAGCCTGGGCCGGGTCCGGCGTTCATAGCTACCGCGATGGCATGCCCCGTTCTGCTCTGCGCGTGGCTCGAATACTGGCGGCTGTGTGTCGATGGCGCGGGCGTGCATCGACGTACGCTGCTCCGCTGGGCCCATTGGCCTTGGGAAGACTTCATGCTCGGCCGTGTGCATCGCGAGGAGGGCCTTCACACCTTCACCTTCTCGAAGGAAGCCGTTGGGAAGGGGTCGTTAGTACCGCTTTTCTCGCGAAAGACGATGCGGCGCGCCTGTCTCAACTCATCGACCAACTTTGGATTCCGCCCGCCCTGCCCGATCTGCCTTCCGAATTGGCACTTCGCGTGGGTAGCGGAGGATTGAAGCGAAGACGGGTCGCCATGGCACAGCAGGGCATCGAATCCGACTGGAGCGGACGCCAACACGCCTACTGCTGGGAGGATGTGCGTCGCGTTCGTATCGAGAAGAGGACTCATTTCCAGCAGGGATTCGATGTTCTTGCCATCGAGTTGCCAGAAGCCACTGTCGGACTTCGCATGCAGCCGCTCAAAGGAGGCCGACGCCCGACCTGGTCGGGGCCGGACGCTCGGACCATCGCGGCGTTCGTCCTGCATCACGTGCCCGAAGAACGGACCGACACGGTTGCTCTTGCCGGCCCGGCCCTTTCCGTGAAAGACTACGATTTCCGTCTGGCGCGCACCGGCGACGGTATCCAGGAACGCCGTCTACTCGTTGCCTGCGCGATCGGGATCACCGCATTTCTGGTAGTCATGTTTGTGGTCAAGGTCCTTCCCGGCCTTCGCACGGAAGACGGGCAGGCGCCGGAACTCATCGCAATGGTGGTGCTCTTGGTGGCACTGATGATGGTGGTCCCCATCGCGTTCATGGCCGTCGGCCTGACCATCCCCCGTGCCAACCGAAAGGCCCGCGCAGCTATCGAAGCCGAGCGCGAGGCGTTTCTGGCTGAGAGGGAGATAGCACCAGATTGCGCCGACGGGTAGGGCCCATCTGCTTCTGCCGCCGCCTACAAGAACCCCTGAAGGACCTCGCGCGCTCCGCGCACGTCGTCGAGGAGGCGGGATTTGTCCTCCAACTCGAGTTCTACCGACAGGAAGCCGTCGTAGCCAATCTCTTTCAGCTTCGCCACGGTGGCCCTTTGGTCAATCTCGCCCTCACCGAACGGTCTTCCCTCTTTCCCCACTTGGTCCTTCATGTGGATATGGAACACCCGCGCGGGCCACTGTGAGATAACGTCCACAGCATCAACGCCCGCGGAGTGGAAATGGCCCGTGTCCGGGCAGATGCCCAGGTTCGGGTGTTCGAGGCGGCTCAGAACATAGTCGTAGTCTTCCATGTCCTGGAGCCAGTAACCGTAATGCGGCTCCATGGCGACCCGGAGGTCGCGCTGCTCGGCCTCGGGCAGGAGGCGCTCCATACTGCGGACGAAGAGGTCGCGGCTGCCGCCCCAGTCGCGTGGCAGGGCGGACGAAGCCACCGTGCGCACGCCGAGCACGCGCGCCGCTTCAAGATAGTTGACCTGACTCTCGACCCATGAGTCGATGTCGCCCTCGTCCGTGACACCGAAGGCCTTGGCGTAGACCACGGCTGGACGCAATCCCGCGCTTTCGAGGAGCTGGCGCAACTCTCCGGCCTTCCCCTGCGCGACAAGCCGGTCGAAGCGATCATGCGGCGGCGACGCGGTCTGAGGTTCGATGTACTCATAGCCCAAGGCCTTCGCGTGTTCCAGGACCAAGTCGAACTCGTCGTCCTTCCATCGCCGCAGGGACACGGTAGCAAGACTGATCTTCATCGCCATGACAGCGCTCCTCTCACCGCAATTCGTCGATGTTGTCTACGACTTTGCGAATGGCCTCCGCGTACAAGTCGACCGTGTCCATGTCGATCGGCGCATCCAATCGGTGCTGCTCGATGTTGAATTCCTCATGCACCAGCCGCTCCGAAACCGGCAACGTTCCCGGGTCGTAGTTGGGCGTCACCCCCAAGGGACACTGGAAGGGACACCCTTTTCCGTAGAGGTCCTTCGCCTGGAAGACCGGCCGCAAGTGGATGGGTCCAACGTCCAGCTTCGTCCCTCCCGGAAAGCGCAGGTAATTCGCGGAATTCACGTAGGTGACAATCCGCATGCCTTCAGCGCCCAAGGCTTCAACGAAGCGGCTCCTTGGCACGCCCAGCGCCGCCTCGTCGTAGAGGCAGGTGTACATGTGGTAGACGTGGGTGTAGCCAGGCTTCACGTACGGCGTCGTGATGCCCGGCACTCCGGCAAGGGCTTCCGTCAGGCGCTCGCACTTGGCGATGCGGTCGGCATTGCGTTCATCCAGGCCCGCCAACGACTCCATCGCAATCTCGGCCGCTGAAGGGTCCAACCTGAACTTGAACCCGTATCCCAGCGACGGCGCATACCGTTCCCGAAGCTCGCGGTCCTCCAACTGAGAAAGAAAGGCCGTGTGTTCTCCCACCGTCCAAGCCCGTTCGAAGAGGTCTTTGCTGTTCGTCGTCAGCAGACCGCCTTGGGTCGATGTGATGGGTTTCCCCGAGAAACTGAAGGCGGTCAAGTGGGCGATGTTCCCCAACTTGGCACCATGAATGGCCGCCCCCGACGCCTGGCACGCATCCTCGAGCACATGAAGACCACGCGATTCGGCCAACTCCATCAGTTCCGGAATGCACGCGGGATGCCCCGCGAAATCGACGGGGATGATCGCCTTGGTGCGATCCGACATCTTGCGTTCCACGTCTGCCAGGTCGATGGTGAAGGTCTTGGGGTCGATGTCCGCGAACACGGGAATTCCGTTGACGTGCAGAATGCAGTTCACGCTGGCTGGCCAGGTGTAGGATGGGACGATCACCTCGTCTCCCGGACCCACACCCAACGCAACCAACCCGGCCGTCAGCGCCGCCGTGCCGGAACTGAACTGAATCACGTACTTAGCGCCGCAGTACTCCGAGAACATCGTCTCCAGAGGCGCTCGATGCTTGGGTCCGCGCGGCTCGCCATCGGGCGGAATGCCTTCCAACGTGGGGGTCCCCCCGTTAATTGCCAGTGTTGCCATTTTCCTGCTTCCTCCCTCTCGCTCGGATAGCGCGTTCCTCACGGTAACTGCGAACGGCGACGCCTCGCGAAAGCGCGTATTCGATCATCTCGCGCACCAGACCCAACTCGGGGTCGCCCCGAAGTGCCGAGTGGTCGTGTATGGCGTAGGACCAGACCATGTCGCGCTCCGCAACGTCGTCAATCTGTTGCTTCGTCCAGGCTAGATAGCCCGCGGCGTCCTCCCATCCCATCTTCATGCGCACATTGTAGTCATTGCCGTGCATCGGGAATTCGAGGATGTCGCCGAACCCGGCCGCGTCGTACCAGAACGGCTGGATCTTCTCCTGACGTGCGCCGGGGGCCAGGTAGAAGGCGCCCCGCCAGTCTCTGCCCACTGTGCGCACGAATCGGATGCCTTGACCATGCAAGACGCCCAGGATATCCGGGCGGTCGAGCAGTCCAAGGTAGCATCCACACGGGGCCGTGAGGCCTGTGCAGTCCACGCCCAATTCATTCCGCAGGATGGCACACGTCTTGGAGACCTCCTCCCGGATTTCCTCGAGCGACATGCCCGGCGCACACCATTCGGGCAGTTCCTGCCCTTCCGGGATGAACCAGAGCGGTTTCAGCCGCTGATGCGAATAGGTGTGCTGCTGGAAATCGAACGATCCCTCCTCGGCCAAGGCACGGAGGTCGGCGGTGTTCTTCTCGATGGTTTGCCCGCAGAGGAAGAGGGTGGATGAGGTCTTGGTTTCGCGGTGTACGTTGGCGGCCGCTTCGAGAAACCTGGCCGTGGCGTCCGGCGGTCCCAACTCCGGCGGCACGTCATCGCTGCCGAACTCCGTGTCGTAGCCGATCAGGAGCACTCCCGACATGTGCAGCCCTCCCCCCTCGTCTCGCTGCCGAGAATCCCTTGTCCTCGGTCAGCACAACCCATCCGTCACCCGAAACAGATGTCGTATCGATACGCGTGGGCCGTCCACTTCTCCGGGCTCATGGGCAGGTCCAACGCACACTCTTCGCACATGGTAACCACGAAGTCCCGCGTCTCCCGGTCTTCATACACACCGAAGTTGGAATACGTCCTCGGGAGATCGCCCTCCTTCTGGTCGTCAATGATGGTAATGGTTTCCTTCCGAACGCCCATATTCTCTTCATTCACCTCAGCAATGACGAGAGGGTGCCGGGGCCCTTGTCCGTTAGGCGAAGGACTGTCCTCTTCGAGCACGTTGCCCAGGAAGTACAGCTTGCCAGTCTTGGACGAACGCTCGAGGCGACTGAACGAGGCGGGCGAGTACAGTCTACTACCGTCGTCGTAGGTGAATGGCTGCGGCTCGGTCCAAGTCAGCCCGTCGTCACTCGACAGGGCCCGATACTTGATGCTGGGCGATCCCGTTTTGGCGTTCCGGTTGCTCCGTGTGACGCACAGAAGACGGCCATCCTTCAAGCGCGCCATGGGGCTCTCGCAGACGCCGATGGGTGATGCTTCCCAGGGCAGTCGGAGCGGGGCGCCCATCCGCCATTTCAAGGTCTCGCGGTCATCGCTCCATCGAGCATGGACGGCCCGGATTTCCATCGACCCAAACTTGCCCGGACCCACCAGATCTTTCGAGAGGGTGTTCTGGAATGAGAACAGCATGGCCCCGTCCCGGAGAGAAAGCCCGCGGTTCTGCATGTATCCCGAACTCTTGCCGTATTCGACACCGTCCGCCCAGCGGATCTCGTCGTATTCCGGTCCATCCTGAATGAGTTGGCGCGCATCAGTCCAGGTTAGCCCTCCGTCGCGCGAAATCTGGAAGTACTCCTTCATGTTGACCCGAGCACTGTGGCCCCAGTAGTCGCCGTCCGTGATGTGCCGCGTCGGGTAGAACCGAACCAGGACATTCGTCGCCGGGTCCAGGAAGAAAGACGGCGGAAAGGTTAGGTGTATCCCGTCGGGCTTGATCTCCTGTCCCCCGAACGGGCCGACCTCGCTCCAGGTTTCGCCGTTGTCTTCGGAACGAATGATGGTGTTGTTCACATACGTGGCTTGGTCGTTGGGGGTTTGCACATGCTCGGACAAGGCGCCGATAAGAGTCTGTCCCGTGTTCGAAACGTACGAATCGACAGACGGCATGATGGCGCAGCCGGAATAAGGTGATTCCCAGAACAGACGTCTGGAAACGGAAATGCGGTGGGGTGCGCCTCCTGATGTGGCGCAGGCCGCAAGAGCGGCTGGGCCCACGGTAGCTGCGGTTGCGGACTTGAGAAACTCCCGGCGGTCAGTTCGCTTGGCCATGCCTTGCCCCCTCGGCATCCCCCGAACGATGCCCAGCGTGAGACCTGTTCAGTTCGTTCAGGGGCGCAGCATGCCGCTTCATGTCCGCCATGTCAAGAAGAAACGACCTTTGGTCACGAGATGCGGATGGCGAGGGTCTTAGGGGTGGGGGTGGCACTAACGAAATGGAGTAAAATGGTCGGGGCGGGGAGATTTGAACTCCCGACCTCCTGCTCCC
>JAAEQP010001534.1 GCA_024231375.1 bacterium
AGCCGGCGAGCGAATCACCGTGCTCACCGCCTATGACTATCCCACCGCAAAGCTCCAGGATGATGCCGGCGTCGACGTGATCCTTGTGGGCGACTCTCTCGGCGTCGTCGTCCAGGGGCATGAGGACACGCTCGGGGTCACCATGGACGACATGGTGTACCACACGGACATGGTATCGCGGGCGGTGCAGCGGGCGATGGTGGTGGGCGACATGCCGTTCCTGTCGTATCAGGTGAGCCCGGAGGAGGCGCTGGTGAACGCGGGACGGCTGGTGGCGGACGGCGGGGCGCAGGCGGTGAAGCTGGAGGGTCCCGCGGACAAGTTCGGGGACGCGATCTCAGCCATCATCCGCGCGGGGATTCCGGTGATGGGCCACATCGGGCTGACACCCCAGTCGGTCAACCAGATCGGGGGGTACAAGATCCAGGGACGCGGCGAGGAGGCGAAAGGCCGGCTGAAGGAAGAGGCTTTGGGGCTTCAGGAGCTGGGCTGTTTCGCGTTGGTCCTGGAACTGGTGCAAGCAGATGTCGCGACGGAAATCACGGGACTCGTCAAGATCCCGACGATTGGTATTGGGGCGGGCGCCGGTTGCGACGGGCAGGTGCTGGTGATGCACGACATGCTGGGGTTTGGCGAGGCGCGGACGTTCTTCAAGGTGTTCGGGGATGCGCGGTCGGTCATGGAGCAGGCGTTCCGGGATTACGTCAAGGATGTAAGAGAGGGGAAGTTTCCGGCGAAGGAGCACGAGCATTCATGAACATTCTGCAGGTCCCTGACGAGATGCGGGCGTGGACGTTCGGGCAGAAGTGCGCGCACAAGAAGGTGGGGTTCGTGCCGACGATGGGGGCGCTCCATGAAGGGCATGCGAGCCTGATGCGGCAGTCGGTGGCGGACAACGACGTGTCGGTGGCAAGCATCTTCGTGAATCCGACGCAGTTCGCGCCGACGGAGGATTTCGGGCAGTATCCGCGGACGTTTCAGGCGGACTGCGAACTGTGCGAGAAGATTGGCATTGACGCGGTCTATGCGCCGAGCGCGGAGACGATGTATGCGCCGGGACATGCGACCTATGTCAATGTGGAGCGCATCACGGAAGGCCTGTGCGGTGCGTCGCGCCCGACCTTCTTCCGTGGGGTGGCGACGGTCGTCACGAAGTTGTTCAACGCGGTGCAGCCGCATCGAGCGTACTTCGGACAGAAGGACGCGCAACAGGTGGCGGTCCTTCGGCGTATGGCGCGCGACCTAGATATGGGAATCGAGATTGTTGAGATGCCCATTGTGCGGGAGCCTGACGGTCTAGCGATGAGTTCGCGGAACCGGTATCTGAGCGCAGAGGACCGCGAACGTGCGCTGTGCCTTTCGCGAGGGCTGTCGCAGGCGCGCGATTTGCTTGAGGCGGGGGAACGGGACGCGACGCGCATCGTCGCGGTGGTTCGGGAAGCGATGGCGGATGTGGACATCGACTATGTCGAGCTGGTTGATGCAGAGGAGATCACGCCCGTGGAAAGCGCAGACGGTCCTGTGCTGCTTGCGGTGGCCGCGCGGGTCGGCAAGGCGCGCCTCATCGACAATATCAAATTCAACGCAAGCGCGCCGCGTGAAGAGAGGACAGAATCATGATGCTGACGATGTTGAAGAGTAAGATCCATCGAGCGACGATCACGGAGGCGGACCTGCACTATGTGGGCAGCCTGACGCTGGACTTGGATCTGATGGAAGCGGCCTGCATGCTGCCGTTCGAGAAGGTTCAGGTGCTGAACCTGAGTAATGGGGCGCGGTTTGAGAC
>JAAEQP010001535.1 GCA_024231375.1 bacterium
GCGGGCAGAACCCACAGAGAGAAGAGAAAGGCGCAGAACAGAACAACCACTACTGAGCGGAACATCGATAACCTCCCGTGATAGGTGCCTTGGCGGCAAGCGCCTCAGACACAATTCACCCGTCAGAATTGACGCTCTCTCTCACCGCAGCCCGCACTTGGAAGGCTTCCCCGTTCGAGAATCCTATCACGAGTGGCATGCTCGCGCAACCACGTGCCGGACCGGAGGCAACAAGGCTGGACTGCGCTATTCTGATAATGATCAGCAAGATGCGGGCCGGTTAAGGATCGACACGCACAAGTGCTGTAAAGCATTCGCTCTCAGTGGGTTGTGCGGCATGGCGTACGGCGGGCACGAGAGTCAGACGGAGTAGGTGCTGTCTTCCCGAACGCAGAACTTGTGCGAATTGCGAACAGTCGGTTGGCCGAGTGGTCTGAATGACCATGCCCTTCCCCAGGACAAAGAAATGGCGCGCCCGGTAGGATTCGAACCTACGACTTCTTACTCCGGAGGCAAGCACTCTATCCACTGAGCTACGGGCGCGCATTGTGACGGGGTGTACCCCCGTCAACGAATGCGTATCGTAGCACATCGCGGAATGCGGTGTCTATGAGGAAGTGGCTCAGTTGGTGGTCGGCTCCCTGCATTCAGGGAGAGGGAGAAGGAATCTGGCGGCGTCGTAGGGCGAGCGCGCTGAGGGTGGCGGCTATCAGTAGCGTGATCGTCGAGACGATCAGGCCAATACGGAAGCTGTTGGGACGGTACTCGAACCGGACGGTGTGGGCGCCTTTCCGGATCGGCACCCCCCGAAACACGTAGTACACGGGTACGATATCGGCCGGTTCGTCGTCGATGGTGGCGCGCCAACCCGGGAAATACTGGTCTGAAAGGACAAGCAACGCGTCGTCTTTGGCATCGACTTCGATGGAGACCTTGGTCCACGTCCGCTCGACTACCCGCGCCTCGCCAAGGTCGTCCAGGTCGCTGTCGGGCGTCCAATCCGGCAGTGGCGCTTCGAGCAACGCAAGCTTGCCGGGGTCGAACTGCTGTTGGGCGTTGCGCATGATCTCGAACATGGCATCCACGTCGGGTTCCACCAAGGCTTTCCCCACAAGATAGGCGCGGGGATAGGCCCAGGTGTTCTCGTACACCTCCAACTCATCCACGGTCTTCACCAGTTCGAATCCGCCACGGTCGTCGCGCGGGAAGAAGGGGTGCAACTCGGGCAGATGGACGTAGTACTGGATCGAACAGGCGGGCTCCATAGCGTTCCACAGGTCCGAGCCGAGGGTTTCCCAGAACCGCATGACGCGGTACGGGTAGATTCCGTCGAATCCCAGCCATTGCTCGACCCCATACCACTGCATGGTGCCCTTCGCGATCGTGGCGGACGTGGTGGCCACGCGGGGCGGCGGATCGAGGGTCTGGAGATAGGAAGTCAGTTCGGTCTCAGGGTAGAGACGATCCCCAGGTGTGGTGGGGCGCAGGCCCCGTGAGGCGATGAGCAAGTCTGCTGCCACCAGCACGACCAAGGCGGCGCAGGCCAAGCGGGGGCAAGGCTTCACGGCATGCACGATAACGACGGCCACGCCGAGAAGAGCGAACGCGGCCGCGATCAGCATCTGGGTGCGGACGTATCCCGCGGTTCCTTCCCCCTCCAGTACCACGCGGTTGAACAGATAGGTCCACGCGACGAGGGCCACGACAGCGGCCACGGGGACCAACGTCCATTTGAGGTCATGCAGGCGGCGTGGACGGCTGAACCAGTGCTGGAGACCCAATGCCGCAAGCAATGGCAAGGCGAAGACCGCGAAGGCAATGTGGTAGACGTGCCACAGCGAACTCAGCAGGGGGAGTTGCTTGAGGAGGGCCGTGGTCGGATGGTTGAAGGTCATGAGAATGCCGAACGCGGTTGCCGCCAGGAGGCATACGGCGCGTCTGCGCGAAGGCGTGCCTTCGCCCGGTCGCGTCAGCAGGAGGACCATCCCGATCCAAACGGCGATGCCCGGGAAGATGATGGTGGTGTAGTTGGAAATCCAGAAGTTGAGCCAATACGAGCCGTCGGACGAGATGCCATAGAACCGAGGCACCCAGAACAGAACCGACGCCGACACGGGCAATGAGTAGGTGGCCACGTCTTCGTGGATGCGCTGATGGTACTGGTGACTGTTGAGCATGTATTCCGCAAAGGGCATCAGTTGGACTGAACAGATGAGAATGGCCACCACCCACGCGCCCAGCGCGAGGCCGGCTGGCGCCCAGAGCCGTCTCCCCCACCTCCGGTCGGCCGCCAGGCGCAGCAGGAAGTAGAGCCCGACCCCCAGCCCCATGGTAAACGCAGTTTCGGGGTGTCCGGCCAGGAGCATCATGGTGCCCGAGAAGGCGATCAGACAGAACCCGCGCCGGGGACGGTCGAGGAGCAGGCTTTCGACACCCAGGAACAGGATCGGCATCCAAGCTGCCACGTCCACCAGACACCAGTAGGGCCACGACATGACGTACATGGAGAGCATGTAGGCCACGGACAGGAACCGGGACGGGCCCCTTGAGAGTCCAATACCGCGTCCGCAGACGTAGGCCGTGACCCCGCAGAGCCACACTTTCAGCAGGATGAAGAGGGTGCTGGCGAGATGGTGGTCGAGGAACGCGTGAAGCAGGCGGGGCGGATAGAACACGGCGGTCTGGTAGTTCGCGAGCAGTGGCATGCCCGTGAGTTCGAGGGGATTCCAGAGAGGCCATTCGCCATGGGCAATGGCTTCGAACGCCTGCTTGTACCACCCCGTGAATTGACCGACGAATTCCCATGTGATGAGGTTCTCGGTATTGGGCCAGTCGATGGCCGCGTGGGCCTTCCAGGGCAGCATCTGGAGCAACACGTAGCCCGGAGAGATCATCTCGCCGCGAAGAAACGTGCCCGGGAACACAAACGCCAGCAGCACAACCAGCAGCAGGGTGTGCAGAATGAGTTCGCGGATGGTGATGCGGGACGACTGGACCACGATTACGGCTCCTTCCGTGCCAAGACCCGTTTGCATGCGGGACCAACCACGGTCAGGAGGCAGAGTAGCAGGGTCACGGTGGAGATCGCGAGTCCGACACGGAAACTCGACGGTCGATACGTGAATTCCACACGATGATCGCCCGCGGGTAGGACAACGCCACGCAACAGGGAGTACACGGGAAAGATGTCCAGTGTCTCGCCATTGGCTGTGGCTCGCCAACCGGGGTAGTAGGCGTCCGACAGGACCATCACACACGGCCGATTCGCCGACGCGTCGATGACGACACGATTTGCGGTGCGTTCCACGACACGGGCTTCACCCAGGCGCGTCTCCCCCACTTCGTCGATTGGCGCCGGCAGCGGATCTTCCACGAGTGCTACGTCCGCCGGGTCAAACTCGGGCGACCGCATCGCGGCGATCATGTCCTCTTCATTCGGTCTGACCTCTGCCCGTCCTACCAGAAACACCCGTCCCAGGGCGACCGAGTCCTTGTAGACCTCCATCCCGTCATGGGTCTCGACCTTGCGCAAAGCCTTGGGACCATAGTCCAGGAAATATGGAGTGCTCTTGGCGTTGTGCAGGAAGAAGCGAAGGTCGAGGGCGGGTCGGAGTCCACGCCAGACGTCCTCACCCAGGTTCTGCACCAGGTTTGAGTATCGAAGCGGCAGGATGGCGTCGTACCCGAAGAATTCCTCGACGCCCATGATCGGTAGAAATCCCACGGGAATGCCCGCGGTCAGGCCACAGACGCGATACGGTTCCGGTTGCTTGGCGAGATGATCCGTGAGACCCGTTCGAGGGAACATCATATCTCGAGGGGCTGTCGGCAACGTGCCGCGGGTGGCCAGGAGCAGATCGGCGGCAAAGACCAGGAGAAACACGTGAGCCCAGAGCCGCCTGCGTCCCAGGAACAGCGGAGCGGCGAGGATGGCCAACGACACGATGGCCAGGGCAAGCGCCGTCCAGAGTTGTCGGCGCACACAAGAATCCATCTGTTCCATGGCCAACACGGGCTGGTAAAAACGATATAGCAAGTACCCGGCGATGCTGACGACCAGGATACCTGCCAAGGCGGGAGCAACTTGACGGATGGAGCGCGATTCACGGAACCAACGTTCCACGATGATGCCTCCGGCAACGAGCAACGCGAACGTGGCAGGGAGCACCCACCAGATGTGCATCATCACGTTGAAGGGCGGCAAGCTCAAGACAGGGCTGACAACTGGGGCGCTGAAACCACACAGGAGACAAACAAGCGCAGTGGCGATCAAGGCCGCGAGCCGTCGGCTCTCGGGTTTGAGACAACGCCGGAGTGGGACCGCAAGCGCAATGGCAAACCATGGCGCCAACCCAAGGTACACGAGATTCGCGAAGTTGGAGTTGACCCCGCTTCCCCAGTAGTTCCCCTCGGCGTTGGCTCCGAAGAACCGGGGTACCCAGAACTGAATCAAGGCCGAAGGCACAAGGGTCCTGGCTGCAGCCGTGTCCGGCCGTGCCGCGCCATGGAAACTATTGGGAAGGTACTCAAGGAACGGTAGGAGTTGGACACTGCAGATCAGCAACGCTACTACCCATGCGCCTCCAGCCACGGACAAGGGGATCCAGAGTCTCCTCCCCCACGCGCGGTCGAGGACGAGACGCAGCACGAAGTAGAGTCCGATGCCACACCCAGCGGCAAACGCAGACTCAGGATGCCCCGCGAGCAACATGAGCGTGCCACCAACCGTGATGGCCATGAATCCTGGTCGGTAGCGCGCTTGGAGGACGCGCTCGGCACCGAAGAAGACAAGGGGAAGCCATGCGCCCACCTCGGGGAGCGGCCAATACGACCAGATCACGTTGATGCCGCACAGCATCCAACCAATGGAAATGAAGCGCGCTGCCATGCGCCCAAGCCCCAACGCTCGTGCGCACACGTAGGTAACCATACCGCATAGCCAAAACTTCAGGAGCGTGTAGACGGTCATCGCCAAGAAGAGGTCGAGAAACAGGTGAAGGACATGGACCGGATAGAACACCGCACTCTGGAAGTTCGCCATGAGCGGCATGCCCATGCATTGGAACCGGTTCCACAAAGGCCATTCGCCCGCCCGAATAGCGTCAGTGGCAATTGCGTACCAGCACGCGAACTGGCTGAGGGCTTCGACCGTGGCCTTGTCGGCCAGGGGTTCGAAGCCCTGGGGCGCGTGATCGGCCCAGGGCGGCGTATCGTATAGGAGCTGCCCAGGGAGTGTGACGTGGCCTTTCAGGAAGACGGAAGGGAACAAGCACGCAAGGACGAGAACAAGCAGGACCGTGTGCCCCAGGGTTTCCCTGAGACTTGGACCGCGCGACGGCTCCGGCCGCGCGCTGTTCATGCCGCCTCCCTGGGCGCGGAGCCACGATCTCGTCCCCGGGACTTCAGCAATGCCCATGCGCAGAACAAGAGACTCCCTCCGAGCGCCACGCAGCTCGTCACCAGTCCAACGCGAAGGCTTGTGGGTCTGTAGACAAACTCGACCGTATGGGATCCTTCGGGGATCAGTACGCCGCGGAACGCATAGTCGGCTGGGAAGATCTCCAATTCACGTTCGCCGTCCAACACGGCGCGCCAGCCAGGATAGAAAGCATCCGTCATGACAAGCGCGCAGGGCTGCTTGGCGTCCACTGAGATCCGAACAGAAGTTGAGCGCCTTTCCTCGATGCGGGCCGCGCCCGACTGCGTGCCGGGCAAGGCGGGCAGTACTCCATCCGGTGGCGACTCGGTGAGCACGGTCCTCCTGAAATCAACAAGTCCGGACGTGAGTCGAGCGAAGAGGGCCTCCTCGTCAGGACATGCCTCGACCTCCCCCACCAGGAACGCGCGGGGCAAGGCACTGCGGTTCCGATTCACATCGATGTTGTCCACCGTGGTGACGTATTCGAACTGGGAGTCCGGATCGTCCTTTGGAAGCACCCCGGGGGGATGGAGATAGAATTCGTTTGAGCAAAGGGGTTCGGCAATCGCCCAAGCGTTCGGATGGCATTCATGGAAGAACCGCATGATCCGCAGCGGGAAGATGCCGTCATATCCCCAGAGTTGCTCGATCCCGTAGATGGACAGGAGACCGTGAGCGATGGGCGTGGCGCCAA
The DNA here is from genome assembly GCA_024231375.1 of bacterium. The sequence goes on from JAAEQP010001535.1 coordinate 6,114, forward strand.
CGACGGTCCGCGTGGGATGGTCTTGGTCCTGCAAGAAGCGCGTCAGATCGGTGTCGGGGAATACCTGGTCGCGCGGTGCGGTCGGCAGATAATCGTGCGCCTGATACATTAGGTCGCCGAGCAGGACGACTAGGAAGCCTGCAGCCACAAGTTTGGGGCGTTGGGCCATCGAACCGACGATGAGGATCGCCACACAAGCCGCCACCAAGCCGACTGCAACCGCTATCTGCCAACCAAGGTACCCGGACCATCCTTTCATGGCCAGCCAACCATGGTGCAACGAGTAGAGCCATCCCACGGCGAGCGCGACAGGGATTGCCGGTATCGCCAGACGCAGTAGCCGGAATGGTCTGCCAAGGTCCGAGCACCAGCGCTGCAAGCCGATTGCAGCCATCGCTGGAAGCGCAAACATGGCGAATACGCCGTGGTACAGGCCACGCATCGATGAGAACAGCGGAAGACGGCTGAGCGACGAGAAAGGCGGCACCCCCAACGCCAGGAGGAGCGCCAACCCGCCAGGGATCGCGAACGCGATCGCTCGATGTCGGTCGATGCGATCCCACTTCCCCTTGGTGAGGAGCAATCCCATGCCCATCCATACGGCAATTCCCGCATAGATTAGGCCAACGTAGTTCGAGTTTCGGTCGCTCCAGAAGATACCGTCGGGGGTAGCCCCGAAGAATCGCGGTACCCAGAGGGCGACGAAGGCCTGGGTTGGAACGAAGTACTTGTGCGTATCCGGGTCGGCACGAAAGGCCCACGTGTAGCTATGTCGGACATACTCGAGAAACGGAACGATCTGCGCGGCACACACAGTCAACGCGAGTGCCCACGCGCCACCCGCAGCGACAAGGGGCATCCAGAGGTGCTGTCCACGCGGGCGAAGCAGCGCCAGACGGATGAAGAAGTACAAACCTGCCATCAGGCACATGGCGAACGCCGTCTCGGGATGGCCCGCGAGCAGCAGAAGCGTTGCAGCCAAGGCGGTGGTGAAGAATCCGCTTCGATAGCGCCGGTTGAGTATCAGTTCCAATCCAATCAGGAAGATGGGCAACCAGCAGGTCACGTCGGGCAGTTGCCAATAGGACCACAGTACGTTGAACCCGCTCAGCATCCACGCGACGGAAAGGAAAGCCGCGGGCAAGCGGTCGAGACGAATGAACCGTCCGTAGAGATATGCCGCAAAGCCGCACAGCCACAGTCTCAACAGAAGATAGATGGTCATGGCCACGGGCACATCGAGAAACGACATATGCAACAGATGGGGCGGATAGAATGGGGCGGATTGGAAGTTGGCGAGCAGCGGCATGCCGGTGTATTGGAGATGGTTCCAGACAGGCCATTCGCCCGCCTGAGCGGCGCGTTTCTGCAGCGCGTACCATGGCGCGAATTGGGTCAGATTCTCGAGGGTCGTGTTGTTGAGAGCGGGCGCGAAGTCCACAGGCGCGTGTTGGCGCCAGGGGTCAATCTCATAAAGGATGGTGCCCGGCATGGCAGCTTCACCCCGGAGAACGCCAGGAAACAGGACCGCCAACACGACCAAGAGCAGGACGCCGTGCCCTGCAAGCTCA
>JAAEQP010001536.1 GCA_024231375.1 bacterium
ACGATTCTTTTGGGAGTGGCGATTGCCGCCGTATCGACGGGGTGTGGAGAGAAAGCGGCCCAAACCATTGCAGAGAAGGCCATGGAGAAAGCCATCGAGAGCGAAGCCGCCGAAGACGGCGAGGACGTCGATGTGAAGGTGGATATCTCGAAGGGCACGATGACCGTGGCGGGAGCAGACGGCGAGAAAGTCAACATGAAGATGGATGCCGACAACGGCACCATGACCATCACCGGCGCGGACGGTGAGCAGGTGGGCATGAAGATCGACGCAACGGAAGGCGGCGCGACCATGACCACCGCCGACGGGACAGAGATGCTCTCCGGCGCCAACGCCAAACTGCCCGATGATTTCCCCGAAGACGTGCCGCAGTACAAAGGCATGCAGTTGGTCATGGTGACGAAGATGCCCGACGGAAACCTCTCGGTGACCGCGACGACCCCCGATTCGATTGACAAGGTGGCCGCGTTCTACAAGAAGGAAGCCGAAGCCAACGGCTGGAACGAAGAGATGTCCATGGACATGGGCGAGATGAAGAACCTTCAGTACAAGAAAGCCGATCGGGGAATGATCGTCCTGGTTATCAAGGACGAGAAGGAAACCGGGATTCAGTTGACCATCGTGAACGAGTGAGCATCGGCAGGAGCGCAGGCTAGACAGCCTGCGCCACGGATTCCGCGTCCTTGACACTTGGGACGCCGCGGTCGCTTCTCAAGGTTGCCGGAGGTCGTAGGAAGGAGCACAAGAGGCATGCGCAAGCAGTCGCTGGATTTTCTGAAGAGGTTGGTTTCCACGCCGAGCCCCACCGGATCCGAGGAGCAAATCCAAGAGGTCTGCAAGGAGTATGCGGCGCCCTACGTGGACGAGGTGTACAAGGACGTTCACGGCAATCAGTTTGCCGTGAAGAACCCAAAGAGCGAACTCCGCGTCATGCTGGCGGGCCACGTGGATGAAATCGGGCTGATGGTGAACAGCATCGACGACAAGGGGTTCCTGAGCGTCGTCCCCATCGGCGGGGTGGACACGTCCGTCATTACAGCACAGCGCGTGCATGTACACACGGCCAAGGGCCCCGTCGCGGGGGTTATCGGGCGCACCGCCATCCACCTGACCGAACCCGCTGACCGCGGCAAAGCGTTGAAGATGCACGAGCTGTGGGTCGACGTTGGCGCGAAGGACAAGAAGGACGCGGAGAAACTCGTGGCCATCGGCGATCCGATTACGATCGACGCGGACTACCTCCAATTGCATGACGACAAGGCGGTGGCACGCGCGTTCGACGACCGCATCGGCGCGTTTGTCATCATTGAGACGATGCGGCTCCTGGCCAACCGCAGGATCAACTGCGCGGTGTACTGCGTGACGACGGTGCAGGAAGAGATCGGCCTGCGCGGGGCGACGACGAGCAGCTACGGATGCGACCCACACACCGGCATCGCCGTTGATGTCGACCACGCCATGGACTATCCCAGCGCGGACAAGAAAAAGTACGGCGGTGGTGAAATCCACAAGGGTCCTGTCATTGCGCGGGGTCCGAATATCAACCCCATTGTGTGTAAGGGCCTCATCGGCGTGGCGAAGCGGAAGAAGGTCCCCTATCAGGTCGCGGCCGCTCCGCGCGGTACGGGCACCGACGCCAACGTGATGCAGCTTAGCCGGGGTGGGGTGGCGACGGGGTTAGTGAGTGTGCCCAACCGTTACATGCATTCCCCGGTGGAACTCATCTCCCTGCGTGATGCGGAAAACTGCGCGAAA
>JAAEQP010001537.1 GCA_024231375.1 bacterium
CGTGAAGATGCAGGCGAGACGCCTGCGCTACAAGCTATCCCCCCCTCTCCTGGTCTTCATTCGCAATGGACCGCTTCTTTTACCCTTCCCTGCCGTTGAGGTATCATGGCTCAGAATCACGGGCAACGGTGGGGGACGGCGTCCGCCTCTGTATCAAGGGAGTTCACGGGATGAGCAAGGATTCCACGCTGGAGAGCCTGGCGGCCGCATTGAAGGCCGACGGGGAGACGGCGAAGACCGACGGGATCGGCGTGAAGATGATCGCGGAGGAGTTCGACCGGTCCGACAGTTGGACCTACGAGATGATGCGCGGCGAACAGCCTTTCCCGTTGAAGCATTTTCCGGACTGGGTTCGGCTCACGGGGGGACGGAACCTGGCGCATTGGATCGCCGAAGAGGCGCACTGCGACTTGGTCCCAAGGGACGACACCCTGGACGCGGAGACGACGGTTCTCGCCACCATGCGGGAAGCCACCGAGGCAGTGTCCGCCGCGAGCAAGGCGTTGGAAGACGGCGTCATCACGGAAAAGGAACTCGCCGTCTACCATAAGGAGATGGGCGACGCCATCGAGCACCTCCGCAGGTTGGAGAATCTGTTGCGCGTGCTCCATTTGGGCGGCAAACTGGACGACGGGCGCGCGGCCACCCTCCGCGACGCGTGACGATTCCCCCGAGACAGGCATAGAAGATGTTCTTCCGGCTCCTCTTCAATCAAGCCCGCCACCGGTGGCAGACCACGCTGCTGGTGTTCCTCACGTTGACCGCGCTGGTCACGCTCTACGTGTATGTGCGCAACACGTCCGAGTTTGCGAACCGGTCCATGCAACTGGTCATGAAGAACATGGGCCACAACCTGCTGATCCTGCCCAAGGACGCGAATCCGCTGGACACATACCGGTGTACGGACGCCCAGGCCCTGTTCCCCGAGCAGGTGTCGCGTGACCTCGCGGCACACGGCCCACTGCCCACCAGATACTACGTCTCGGTGCTGCAAACGGCATGTGCGTTGGACGGTCACCCCTGTCTGCTCACCGGAATCGAACCGGTAGCGCGCGGGGACGAGACGTCGGAAAAGGGCAATCTCGTGACCGCGCTGAAGCCCGGCACGGCTCGGCTGGGCACTGAGATCGCGACGGCCGCGGGTGTGGCGCCGGGGGACACCGTCTCCCTGCGGGGCGGCGCGTTCGAGGTGACCGAAGTTCTTCCGTCAAAGGGGACCGATGCCGACCATCGCGTCTACGTGCCTTTGAAGGAGTGCCAGGACTTGCTGGGCGCTCCGGGCCAGATCAACGTCGTCATGTCGTTCATGTGCCTCCACGGCGGTTCGATGGCCGCCGTGACGAAGAAGGCGCGCGGGATGTTGGCGGAACTCGCGCCCGACTACCAACTGGTGGTGAAGTCCGACATGGCCCAAGCACGGTATCTGGCGCGGCTGACGACGAGCAGATCCATGTACTACATCCTGGCGCTGGTGTTCGGCATTACCGTGCTGGTGATTGTGATTGCGGGCCTCCACGAAGTGGCGGAACGCAAACGCGAGGCGGGCATCCTCGTGGCCATGGGCACGGGGTATCACTTCATCGTGGGGCTCTATCTCGCGAAGGTATGCGCGGTGGCGGTGTTTGCGGCCTGCGCGGGCTACTGGGTCGGTTCCCACCTGGCCGTGGCCTTCACGTCGCCCTTCATGGTGGTCAACACGCGCGCCGTGTCGGTGGTGTGGGACCATCTGCCGTCCACTCTGGGATTGACCGTGGCCGTGGCTCTGCTGAGCGAGGCGGTTCCCGTGCTGAAGCTCATCATGACGGACCCGAACGCGACGTTGACGGAGGAGTAGGGCGTGATCGAAGCGGTGGCGCTGACAAAGACCTATCCCGCGAAGGGACCACACGGCCCGGAAAACGGCGTCGTGCGCGCATTGGCAGGCGTTGACCTCTGCGTCGAACCGGGCGACCTGGTAGCGGTGCATGGTCCGAGCGGCAGCGGGAAGAGCACGTTACTGTTGATGCTGGGCGGCATGCTCCACCCCACGTCGGGGAACGTGCGATTCCGGGGCGACGACATCTACGCGATCCCGCGTCATCGGCGAAACAGTTACCGCAAGTTTTCAGTAGGCTTCATCTTTCAGAAGTTCTACTTGTTGCCCTACCTGACCGTGTACGACAACATTCGATTGCCCCTGGCCTTGCAGGCGGGTACCGACAATCACCGTGAGGCGGTTCTGAAGATCGCGGGGCGGCTGGGGATCGAGTCGCGTTTGGGTCACAAGCCCGCCGAACTCAGCGCGGGCGAGCAACAGCGGGTGGCCTTGGCGCGTACGTTGGTGGCGGAACCGGACCTTGTGCTGGCCGATGAACCGACGGGGAACCTTGACGAAGGCAACACGGAAGTCATTGCCGAGTGCCTGGTCGAAGAAAGCGCCCAGGGCCGCGCCATTGTGTTGGCCACGCATGACACGCCCCTGATGCGGCGATGCACGCGGTCGTTGCGTCTCGAAGCCGGGGCGGCGGTGGACTGACCGCTCGTTGGTCTACGCGCCCGCAATCCCCGATTTCACGATGTCCGTGGGACGTCCCAACACGCCATTGAGGTCAACCGTGGGCAGCGACGGCGTGGCGGTGACGATTTCGGTGGACCCGTCGGGCAACAGGATGAAGGTGTCCTCGGATTTCACGCCGACACCCGACGGATTCCATGCAAAGGCGTGGCCAAACTCGGCATCGACGCCCGCAATCTCCTTCACGCGCTTCGACCAGCCTTCTTCCAGGATGGGGAACGCCTCGCCGGGCGCGGCTTTGCAGGTGCGGCCCGCGTAGCCGGTCGCGCCACCCTGATGATGGTTGTGCCATTCGTTCTCCGGGAACCCGAAGTCCACGTAGGCTTGTTGGCAATCGGCGAACACATCGCCGAGGGTGCGTCCGGGTTGGGTCTGTTCCTGGAGAATCGCATCGACCGCGCAAATGCGGTTGAAGGCGTCCGGGATGGCAGCATCGATGTCCCCCACCTTCTTGAAACGTGTCACCGAGGCCACGAGTCCTTCACGGATGAAGGAGCCAACGATCATAACGTAACCGCGCACAGCGCGCTCTTCCATGGGTCCGTCGAGCAGGGGCGCGACCGTGGGCACGGGGTGACGGAACCGCGCGATGCGTTCGTCGGCAGCCACGAGCGTAATGGGCGTCAGGCAACGCCGTTTGGCGCCTTCGGCTGCGATCATCGCCGAGATGTCGGCCTCGGCCATGCCGGCTTCGGTAGCGTTGACGACGGTCGTGAGCGCGTCGGCCGCGAGCGCACCCAAGCGCCGGAATTTGTCTAGTTCGGCGGTGGTGAGCAGAGACCGAAGATAGGCCAATTCGCCGTTCACGTTGGCGCCGAGCGATCCGTCGTCGGACACCAGAGTGCCCGAGAAGGCCTTCTTCACAGCGCCTGCCGGCGTGTCGTCGAACCACAGGAACCCCATGGACTCGGAGACCAACGGACCAACCTCTTCCGCCACCTGGCGGGGTTCTTCGATGCTGTTGGCGACCAGATAGGAGTTCCCGTCTTTGGCGACGAACAGGGCATTCGACCCCATGTCGCCCGCCGTGTACACGAAGTTGCGTTTGCCGCCCGTGGCCATGGCGTAGTTGTCGATGCGCGACAGCAAAATGCCGTCGTAGCCGTTGTCCATCAGAAAGGCCTGAATCAACGCGATACGTACGCGAAACAGTTCGACGTCGGTCATGGGAATCGTCTCCTTCGGCGAATTCTTGGGGTTTCGTGGTGCAGTCTACGCAGAGGGGCCATACGACGCAAACGGAGGCGGGGACGTTTCACGCCGCTGTTGTGCCTTTCGTCGCGGACATGCGCTTTTTGCTATAATCGCTTCGATTGGGGACGAACCCTCGAATACATAGCCGGAGGCCTATGCGAACCATACTGTTTGGCGCGGAAGCGGACACGTTGCGCGAGGAAGTGCAACAGCACGACGGTCTCGAACTGGTCGAGGCATCGCCGGAGGTGGTGGTGTGCTACGGCGGGGACGGCACATTGCTGTCGGCCGAATTGGAGTGGCCGGGCGTGCCCAAGGTGCCGATCAAGAACAGCCGCCGCGGGATTCGGTGTTTGCCCCATCCGCCGCACGATGTTATTGCGCGGTTGGCCGCGGGCGGATTGGCGCGCACGCCGTACATGAAGATCGAGTGCGCGTTGCGCAACGACGATCACCCCGACCCGGTCTGCACGCTGACCGCCATGAACGAAATCAATGTGCATATGGGCACCATCAATTCCGCCGTGCGGTTCAAGCTGTGGATTGACGACATCGCCTACCTGGACGGCCAGGAGATCATCGGCGACGGGTGCGTCATCGCCACGCCTTTCGGCAGCACGGCGTATTTCAATCACCTCACGCGCGGCGTGTTCCACGCGGGAATCGGGATCGCGTTTAAGGCGTCCGTGGAGTCGACCAGCCATGTCGTGGCGCCTGAAAGTTCAACGTTTCGGGTGCTCATCACGCGGGGACCGGCCGTGCTCGGGTTTGACAACTCGCAACAGTATTTCGACCTTGCCGAGGGCGACGAGTTGACCGTCCACAAACATCCCGCACCCGCCATTATTCTTACGTGGGACGCCATGCCCCATCCATCAGACGAGTTCTAGGGGCGGCGGGCGGCCAGCGTCCCGCTTTCCAGAGCGTATCCTTAACGAGCAAGCACCTGCCTCCGCATGTCATTCCGAGCGAAGTCGAGGAATCTCTTGCGGGTGAGCGCTCGCCGATGAGAGATCCCTCGACTTCGCTCGGGATGACGGGGTAGGTGGGTGCTTGTGGGGAAGGACGGGCCCTTCGTAGATGCCCCCGGCGCGGCACTCCCCCCCCCGTCATGCTGAGTGAAACGAAGCATCTCGCATCCCCGGCACATGCACCAGTGGAACGAGATCCTTCGCGTTGCTCAGGATGACGGAGCGTGGTGCCTCTCATGTTCGGGGACACGTTCAAGGGCGTCATCTCCGGCGCGACTGCGCGTCCCCGCTTTCACTCGACGCTCCCCTATCAAGTCATCCCTGTAGATGGCGCGGAGGATGGGTGACGCGTAGAAGGGAAGGTGTCCACGGCGCAGGCTTTTCTGCGACTCTCGGCGGGCTGTGCCCCAGTGGAACGGGGAACGCCCGACGCCTATGATGGCCACACATTCTCTACCAGGCACAGGAGGACGAGTGATGGCATGCATATGGATTCCGGTAGCGCTGGCGGCGATCGTGGCGGGGGCGGCCGGGGACGCGATCGAGGTGGGGCGCGAGAAGCATCTGTTCCTGGATGATTTTCTGATTGCGTCTATGGATAACGTTTCCCGGACGATTCATCCGGCGGTGAAGTCTGGGGAGAATCCGGTGTTGTGGCCGGAGGAACCGTGGGAAGGCACGGTGGCGGTGCTGTACGGGTCGGTGATCCGGGACGGCGACCGGTACCGGATGTGGTACCACGGTGGGGGCGGCGTCAGCTACGCCGAAAGTGCGGACGGTGTGGTGTGGGAGAAGCCGCGGCTGGACTTCGTGGTGGAGGACGGGCAGCGGACGAACGCGGTGGTGAAACGGGGCGCCGAGGAAGGCGCGCCGAATGCGATAAAGGATTTCTACGAGGTTTTTGGGGTGCATCGGGATGCGGTGGCGGACGAGGCCAAACGGTATGTCATGGGGTTCCTGAGCATTCAACGCGGGTACGACGGGCCGCGACAGGACCCCTTCCACCGTGGACAGCGGCGAGGGCTGGGCGTGGCGTACAGTCCGGACGGGTTGCGGTGGACGCTGGCGGACAGTTGGACGACGGAAGCCATCTGCGATGGCGGCACGTACTGGATGCGGGACCCGCGGCGGGACGTGTATATACTGTTCGGGCGGACGAAGTATGTGACGCCGGAGGTAGCTGCGGCGTGGAAGGGCGACGCCTGGGTGGATAGCAAGTTCTGGGGTCGGTCAGTGGCGCGGACGGAGTCGCCGGATTTCCAGGACTGGGACTTCAAAGACCCGGCGACAGCCCCGATTGCCATGACGGTGGACGTGAAAGACGTGCCAGGCGACGAGATTTATTCGATGGCGGTGTTCCCGTATGAGACGGTCTACATTGGTCTGGTCCAGATGTTTCACAATCAGGAGGATGCGTGTCATCTGGACATCCAGCTTGCGGTGAGCCATGACGGCGCACATTTCGAACGGGTGGGCGACCGGACGCCGTTCTTGCCGTGCGGCGGGATTGGTGAATGGGACCGATTCAACACGTCAATGGCGAACAATCCGCCTATCGCGGTGGATGACGATCTTCGGTTCTACTATGGCGGGCGGACGTACAGGCACAGTCCCTACGCGGGTCCGGACAAGGGCGAGCCGGGCGGCGGTATCGGCTTTGCGACGGTCGCGCGGGACCGGTTCGTGTCGTTGGACGCACGGTTCTCGGGCGGGGTAGTGACGACGAAGCCGGTACGGTTGGATGGCGACGCGATCCATCTGAATGGGGCGAGCGCATTTGGGTCGATTGTGGTGGAGGTGTTGAACAGCGCGGGCGAGGCAGTGGCCGTGTCGGAGCCGGCGCGGGCGGACGCGCTGGACATTCCGGTGGTATGGGCCGAGGGCGGCACAGAGGGTTTGACGCAACCGGTATCGTTGCGGTTCACGCTGAAGAATGCGCGGTTGTACGCGGTTTGGTGCGAATAGTGCTCACTTGAGGGCTGGCCGGAACCGGCCGATGATGCTATAGTGGGTGTGGAGAGTTGGCTGGCCGCAGGTTGAGGTAGCACCATGCGACCTGCACCGATGACGTTTCGTTCAATTTCGGGCATGCTTGGGGTGTGCCTGGTCGTATCCACCTGCGCGGTCGCGCAGGTGTTCCCGCTCAAACCCGTTAGAACCACGGACCCCGCCATTGACCTGCGGATGTCGGGTTCTTCCGTCAATCCCCGACCTCATGTGCCCTTGCGGAACGAGCCCGAGTACCGTTCGTTGTCGCCACAGTACGGCCGCTTCTCGTTGCGCATCCCGGACCGGGAGTACGATTGGGCCATAGATGAGTCCAAGGGCAGCGGAACCGGCTACAACCGAATCCGCATCGACACGGATGGCGACCACGATTTGGGCGACGAGGTGTGGGCCGTCGCGGAGGAGGTACGGGATGGCCGGGCGATCCTTCCGTTGGTGGGGTTGAAGGCCGGTAGCGGCGTTGATGAATACGTGTACTACGTGGCGCCGGAATTGAACGAGGAGTACGGCATCCCACGCATCCGTTCGGCATATCACATGCAAGGGACGGTGGCCTTCGGCGAGCGGGAATACCTGGTTGCGTTGTTCGATGACAACCTCACGAGCACCTACAACGACCCGTTTGTTGTAGAGAGCGAAACGCCGCCTATCGTGGGAGGCGACGTGCTGGTGATCGATCTCGACGGGGACGGGAAGTTCGCGAAACGGGACCCCATGACCCGCGAGGCGTTTCCATTTGGGACATATCTTCTCGTAGACGGCGATGTCTTCAAGATGCAGGCCCCGTCGAGCGGCCGGGAGCTGCGGGTGAGACCGTACGAGGGTACGTTGGGCAGGGTCCATGTGCAGAGCACGCGCGAGTTCGTGCTTGACCTGCTGAGCCCGGAGGGTGGATTGCGGTTGACGAGCGACTCGCGGGACGTGCGCGTTCCCGCTGGCACGTACGTGGTGTACTGCGCAGGCCTGGAAGGGAAGACGGCGGACGGATTCACGTGGCGCGCGGCGTGCTGGGGCAACACGGACTGGAAGGTCCGGGCGCGGCCGGGCATGGAGGCACGAATCGACCTTGCCGACACGCCGACGGACGCAGTGCAACTGGAGTTGGAGGGACGCGGCGGACTGGGCGCGACGTGGACCATCTACAGCCGCGAAGTGCGAAGCAGAATGCTGGTGAACGAGTTGGTTCGCGGGCGGGGGAGTCCGCGAGTCGGCGAGCCGCTCCAGCTTCTGACGACGGCGAGAGAGACAGGCGACGCCTTGCAGTTCAGACTCGAATTGAAGGACGGAACAGGTACGGTCTACGCGATCAGTGGCGCGCGACGGGACGGCGAGCGTGTGCCGGCGCCGTCCATCACGATCAAGGATGCGGCGGGGCATGTCGTCCATCAGGGCAACTTCCGATACGGGTGAGGCGGGACATGCGCGTACTCATGGCGAGTACCACCGAACGCGCGGGGCCGGTTCACGGCCGAGGCGACCCTGCACCTGGGACCGTTCAAGACGGTTTCGGTGCCGTGCATGTTCCGTCGCCGGTAGGAGCGAGCGGGTAGGGCAATCGCACTGAGACCATCCGGGGGCCGGTGTCAACTTGGATGCGGCCTCATCCGCGCAACGCGCGTCGCCACCCGGTACGCGTGGGGGCGTACCGAGGTCTGCGCCACACCAAGTGTGCCACCCACAACAGTGTTGTGGGTGGCTTCAGGCTACGGGATGGTGGCCCATCGTGAATCCGGCCGCCCACAAGCTGCCGCTTGAGGGTGGCACACCTTGTGAGACCACATAGCCACGACGGCCCGGTTAGGTGCGATTGCCCTACGGGCGGGTTTGAGCCGGGGTCCATCCACGCCGTATAGTTGGCCTCCGGAGCATCAAACCGATCATGTCGTCCAAACTCTTCGCTCATATCGTACTGCCTGTGCCCGTGGACCATCCGTTCACGTACGAGATTCCCGTGCCGTTGCACGAGCGGGCGGTGCCGGGCATGCGGGCCGTGGTACCGGTTCAGAAACGCATCGAGACGGGGTTCATCGTGTCGGTGTCGGACACGAGCGAGGTGGACAAGACCCGTGCCCTTATCGATCTGCCGGACGACGCGCCGGTGTTCGCCCCGGACCTTCTGGAACTGACCCAATGGATGGCCGAGTACTACTGTTGTTCGTGGGGCGAGGCGCTGCAGAGCGCGGTGCCGCCGGGCATCGCCATCCGATCCAAGATGCGGTATGTGCTGCAACTGGACCAACTCACGACGGGTCGGTTCAGCGATCGGCAACGGGCCGTGATCGCCGCCTTGCACCGGACGGGATCGATGACGGAGCGCCAACTCGCCAAGGCGGTGGGCGCCACGGCGCTGAGCAACACGTTGCGGGCGCTGGTGGCGCGCAACATCGTGCGCGCGGAGGCGCTGGCCATGGATGCCGGGGTGTCGGCGCGCACGGAAACGTGGGCGTGTTTGGTGGAGGATGGGATTCCGGCTCAAGAGGATTTGGCCGCCTTGCAGCGACGCGCGCCCAAGCAGGCGGCGGTGTACTTGGATCTGCTGCATGGCGAGCCGGAACGCTTGGCTTCGCTGCTCTACGAGAAACACAAGGTCACGTCGGCTACGCTACGAGGGTTGGAGGAGAAGGGCCTGATTCGGCGCGAGGAACGGGAGTTCTTCCGCATTCCGGAGTTGGCGGCGGAGGGGTCGGCTTCGGTGAAGCACGAATTGAACGACGAGCAGGAGGCGGCCTACGACGCGGTGACGGACGCGATGGCGGAGGAACGGTTCCAGACGTTCTTGCTAAAAGGTATCACGGGATCGGGCAAGACGGAAGTCTACTTGCAGGCCATTGAACGGGCACTGGAACTCGGCCGGGACGCCATCATCCTGGTGCCGGAGATCTCGCTGACCCCGCAGACGGTGGGCCGGTTCAAGGCGCGGTTCGACACGAACATCGCGGTGTTGCACAGCGGATTGGGCGCGGGCGAACGGTACGACGAATGGCGGCGCGCCCAGCGGGGCGAGGTGCGGATCGTGGTGGGCGCGCGGTCGGCGGTGTTCGCGCCATTGCCCAATGTAGGAATCATCGTGGTGGACGAGGAGCACGACACGTCGTACAAGCAGTCCGAGTCGCCGCGATACCGGGCGCGTGACGTGGCCATCATGCGTGCAAAGATGAACAAGGCGGTGTGCGTGTTGGGGTCGGCGACGCCGTCCATCGAGTCGTTTCACAACAGCGAGTCGGGCAAATCGGTTCGGCTTGAATTGAAGCGGCGGGCGACCAACGCGCTGTTGCCCGAAGTCGAACTCGTGGATATGCGGGTGGAGACGCGGGAGGTGGGCGGCAAGATCATGTTGTCGCGCCGGCTGGAAGCCGAGGTGATGGACCGCGTGGCCAAGGGGGAACAGGTCTTGCTGCTTCTGAACCGGCGGGGATTCGCGCCGTTCGTGTTGTGCCCCCAGTGCGGGTGGGTGTCCGAATGCGAGAACTGCAACGTGACGATGACGTATCACGCGAGTGGGGCCTATCTTCAGTGTCATTACTGCAGCGACCGCAGGGAAGTGCCGCAAGTCTGCGACGCGTGCTTCTTCAATCCGCTGCTGTTCTTGGGAATGGGCACCCAGAAGATCGAAGATTATCTGATGCGGTCGTTCCCCGAGTGCCGGGTGGAACGCATGGACGCGGACACGACGTCGGGCAAGGGCGGGCATGCAAAGATACTGGGACGGTTGGCGGCTCGAGAGATCGACATTCTCATTGGCACGCAGATGATTGCCAAGGGACACGACTATCCGGCGGTGACACTGGTGGGCGTGATCAACGCGGACACGGGGCTGAGTTTGCCGGATTTTCGTGCGGCGGAATCGACGTTTCAACTGCTGACGCAGGTGGCGGGACGGGCCGGACGGGGCGACCGGCCGGGCAAGGTGATCGTCCAGACGTATCGTCCGAACCACTATGCGGTAATGACGGCAGCAGAGCACGACTACGAGGCGTTCTACGAGCGGGAAGTGACGGAGCGGAAGCATGCGGGGTATCCCCCGTTCCGGCGGCTGGCAAATCTGCTGATCGAGGCCGAGGATCCGTTGGACGCAGAGAAGGGTATGGCTTTGCTGCACCGGACCGTGCGTGAGCAGTTGGAGGTGTTGGGATTCCGTGGATTGGAGCTGCTCGGGCCCGCGCCGGCCACGGTACGGCGGGTGAAGCGCAAGTACCGGTGGCACCTTGGCATTCTTTCGCGGAGCGCCCGGCGGATTAACGCGTTGTGCCGTGCCGTGCGTGAGGCGTATCCGGAAAAACGGCCGCCCAGAGGGGTCCAGTTGAAGGTTGATTTGGACCCGTACGGGGTGTTCTAATCACACCAGATACGGTACAGATTTCAGGGGATCTCCAATGGGTCGGCCTCGTAATATGATGCGATTGGGAAAGACACAACGATGAGCGAAGACACTCAGAGTATCGAGGAAGCGCTGGAAGTCGGACGGGCCGTCATCTTCCATGCGGCAGAGCGTCAGTCGGAAGGAGCTCGCATCAAGACCTTCATCCGCGGCTGGCAACGGGGATCCTACATTCTCCTGGACGTCGCCGAGACGGCGAAGGCCCCACTGCTCCACGAGGGGCAGGAGTGTGTATTGCGGTTCGTGGCGCTGGGCAAGGTCTACGGATTCAGCGCGGCCGTGAAAGACGTGGGCATGGGGTCGTTCAATACCTGTGTGCGTGTGAGTTGGCCCCACGACGTGTCTGCGATTCGCATTCGTCAGGAGGAGCGGGTCAGCACCCAGGCGCCCTGTACGGTCTTGAGCGAAATCGGTGCAGAGGCCGTCGGCGAGATTCAAGATGTGAGCGCCATGGGATGTCGTGTGGCGTCGCCACTCGTGACCCAGAAGGGCACTTCGGTCCGCCTCTCATTCGCGTTGCCGGACGGAACGACAATCGACAAGGTGCAGGCGCTGGTTCAGAATGTCAGCCCCTACCCGGGCGGCACCTACCTAGGGTGCAAGTTCGAATTCGAGGACGACTCGATCTCTCAGGAGTTGCGCCTGTACGTCTTGGCGACCCTGGATCGCATGCGAGGGGAGCGGCCGGGTGAGGGGCGTATCGTCATCATGGAGTCGGACGCGGACACTGTGATCGATTTGCGCGGAGTGCTTCAGGAGACTGGCTACGACGTAGCTATGGCGACCGATATGGTCGACGGATTCTTCCTGCTGCGTCTGACGAAACCGGGCGCTTTGCTGGTGAGTGCGACACTTCCCGACTTGGGAGGGGTGGACGTATGCAGGCTGGTGAAGAGCAAGGAACGCTTCAAGGATTTGCCTGTCTTCGTCTACGGAGGAAAGGCGGACACGGTGGCTGGCCAGGCGGAGAAGGCTGGGGCTTCCGCATATTTCCCATCCCTGGAAGCTCTGGGCAAAGTGACCAAGGCCATCACCGAAGCCTTCCCGCCGCCACCCAAGCCCGAAGACGCCGAGGAAGCCCTCAAGGCGTCAGGCGAACCGGAGGCGTCTCCGCAGCCGGAGGCCAAGCCCGAAGCCGAGGCCGCACCCGCTGAGTAACGTACGGGTACTCTCACGAGAAACAGAAACGCCGGAACCGTGCCGCACGCATGGTTCCGGCGTCTTCCGTATTGTACTAGACGAAAATCGCAGGCTCGTTAGATGCCTTCGATTTCCATACCGACTACGCGCCAGACGCCGTCGGCTTCTTTCTTGAAGGAGAATTCCATCGTGGCGCTGCCGAATACGGCAACCATCTCGACGGGGTACGCGGTGGCCGCGTCGCCTTCGATGGTGATTTCGACGTCGTCCCAGGTCACTTCGGCGTCATCGAGGTCGCCCTGGCTGAACACGTCTTCCAGGAAGATCTTCAGCTGGTCTTTGTTGCCCCACTCGTAGTGAGAGAAGTCGCTCGACAGGGGTTCCATGACCTTTTCGATGTCTTTGGCTTCCATGCCAGCCTTGAACTGACCAAGCCCCTGCGTGATGAGTTCCTTGGGATCCGGACCCCCGGCGCCGGTCGCACAGCCCGCAATAAAGGCCACAGCTACAAGGCTTACCGCCACTTTCATGAGAGTTGACTTACGCAATGTTCCACCCTTTCCTTAGACAGTTTCCGCACCGCTATTGTAAACGAACCGTTCGCACCAACGCGTATGGCCCGATAGAATAGCGCAGAACCGCCTTCGGTTCAAGCCGCGCGTCATCGATCTTTGCCCCCCCGCCATCCATTGCTTTTGTGGCCCCGCGCCCGGTAAGATAGTGGAACGGTGGCGTTGCGGGGCTCCGGCCTCGCGCGGCCGCTTCCACAGCGGGAGGAATTGGTCATGCGGTACGACGGAGAAGAACGGCGGCGGTACGCGCGCAGTCGGCGCGGAATCAAGGCCGCGGTGGACGACGGGGGCCCCGGCGTCCTCAACCACGTGGACAACATCAGCGGTAGCGGGGTGTTATGCCATACGGTGAAGCCCGTGCCGTTGATGACCAAGGTCGGTATGGCCTTGGAGCTTCCCAAGCCGGTCGGCAAACGCATCGAGTGCGAAGGCGTAGTGGTGCGGTGCGATCCCCACGACAGGGGCGACGACCATTTCAAGGTGGCCATCATCTACACGCGGATCACCGACGAGGACCGGAACGCCATCGAGGACTTCGTCGAACACGATCTTGGCGAGCCCGCCGGGGAAGACTGAGCGCGCCCGGCGCGGACCCCGATCCCACGTCCGGTCACCCGGCCGCGAACCGCGGCGGATTTCCCATGCGTGAGATGATCCCATGAACCGGCATTCCCCCAAATCCACGGCCACCGCGGACCGCATTCTGCTAACGGCCTGCCTCGTGACTCTTGCCGCCGTCGTTGCCTACCCCACGGTCCGAATGCTGGCCCAGGCGGTCTACGTGTGGGATTGGAGCGTGCTGGGGTCCGGCGGCCGCTGGGAGGCGGTGCGGAACACGCTGGTCATGTCGCTGGCGACGGTGGCGACCTCAGGCGTGTTGGGCACGGGGATGGCGTTTCTTCTGACGCGCGTGGCGTTCCCGGGTCGGCGACTTCTGGCCGCGATGGCTTATCTGCCGTTTGTGCTTCCGCCGCTGGTCGGAGTGATCAGCTTCTACTACCTGATCGGCCGCGACGGATTCGTGCCGCGGTTCTTGGCCGAAACGCTGGGGATGAAGGGCGCCTACCTGACGGGGCCTGTCGCCATCCTGACTGTCCACACCTATTCGTTCTATGTGTTCTTCTATGCCATGGTTTCGGCTGCGTTGGAGGGACTGGACGCTTCGCCCGGGGAGGCGGCCCGTACGCTGGGGGCATCGCGATTCCGCGTCTTCACGCGCGTGACGATACCCATGCTGCGGCCTGCGCTGGTGGGAGCATCGTTACTGACGTTCATGTCGTCGGGGGCGTCGTTCAGCGCGCCGCTGATCTTCGGAGACGGATATCCCATGTTGACGGTGGCCATCTACAACGCCCGGGGTGCGTTCAACAACGGCGAAGCGTACACGCTGACAGTGGTGCTGACCGTAATCGCGCTGATCGGCGTGGTGGCGTTCCGGTCGGGGCGGACGCGGGCGTCGGGCGGATCGAAAGGCGCGCCGCGGCCGGTAGCCTCGCGCACGGGACGGGTGTTGGCAGTTGCCCTGACGTGTGTGGTGGTGGTCGCCCTTCTGGCGCCGCATCTCACGATTGTGTGGTTGTCGTTCGTGGCGCACGCGGAATGGAACGAAGAGGTGATTCCGCCGGTGTTGACCGTGGCCAACTACGTGGAGATTGTGCAAAGCCCCGAGGCGCTGCGTCCCGTGTTGAATAGTGTCTGGATGAGCGGGCTAGCGGCCGTGGTCACACTACTGGTGGCGGCGCCGGCGGCGTACCTCATCGGTCGGAAACGCCGGGGCGGCGCGCTGGTGAACGGGTTGGTCATGATTCCGTGGGCCTTGCCGGGCACGGTGGTGGCCATGAACCTTATCGCGGCGTTCAACGACCGGTGGTTGCCCGTGTACGGGACCGTGTGGATTCTGCCGTTGGCGTATTTTGTGCGGAACGTGCCGTTGCTGACGCGGATGTCCACGGCGGCTGTGGAACCGTTTGACGCGACGTTGATCGAGGCGGGACGGAGTTTGGGCGGGTCGCGGTGGTTCTGCATCCGCCGGATCGTGGCGCCGTTGCTGGCGCCGGCGGTGGGGGCGGGTCTAGCGTTGGTGTTTGCGACGAGTCTGGGCGAATTCGTGGCGTCGATTCTGTTGTACACGCCGGACAACATGCCGATCGCCATGCAGATCTACATGGCACGTAGCGGCTCGGGGATTGGGACCGCCTTCGCCTACAGTGTCTTCCTCATGATGCTGGTGGGGGCGACATTCGTGACGGCGCGGAAGTTCTCGGTGCGTGCGATCTAAGGAGGGGCTCGGAGCCGGGGCATGTCCTGCGCCCCCCGATTGTGGCCTCAGGAA
>JAAEQP010001538.1 GCA_024231375.1 bacterium
CGTATTCGACCTGATCCGGGATAGAATGGTCCGAGTGCAACACGTACCCGTAGTTCCCCTTCACCTCCGGGATCTTCTTCTCCAACTCGGCGTTGATCTCGTCCCGGTTGTTGCCGTAGAGCACGCGCACGTCGATGCCGCCCATGAAGGACAGGCGGTCGCCGTAGTCGCGGTAGAGTTGATTGAGGTCCATGCCGGCCTTCACTTCAATGACCTGAAGGCAGTCGATGCCGGCTTCGATCATGCCCGGCACCAGCGGTTCGACATACCCGCATGAATGCATGATGACCGGCAACCCCTTGCCTTTGGCAAATCCCACGGTGTGGTTGTGCCCGGGTTGTACAATCTCTTTGTACATATCGGCGGACATGAAGGGGCGGCCTTTGAACCCCATATCTTCATAGAACCACACGCCGTCCGGGAGGCCTTCCTCCGCAAACAGAGTCTCCATGAGGTCTACCAGCAGGCCCGCGTACGTGTTGACCATGTCCTTCACCCCGTCCGGGTCGACGGCCATGCCCACGAGCAGGTACTGGTGTCCGCAGACCGGGTGCATCAGTTCGAATACGTTCACCCCGCCCCAGCAGAAGAACCGCTTGCGTTCCGCGGCGAACCGTTTCGCGTCTCGATAGGCCTCGAAACTGATGCGGGTGCGGTCGGGTGTGAGGTGGGGTTTGATGTGTTCCTCCCAGCCCGCCCGGTCCTTTACCAGGAAGTCCACATGCTCGGGCGTGGAATCGTGGAGTTTGTGGCGGCGGAGCACGGCCCCGTTTCCGTCGCGCTGGAGGATGGTTTCCTCGGTCTCCTCGATGGTCACGGGCTCGAAATCCATCTTGGCGACGAGGTTGAAGGGCCAGCAGTTCTCAATGTCGAACCCGAAATGGTCGGCGAGCGACTCGCCTTCCTTGATATGGCCTTCGCCCTGCCACTTCTTGTGGGTATCGCCCCAGAAATGTTCGAACAGCCCGATGCGGTCGACGGGTTTGCGGTGGAGGATGTTGTGAATCCGTTCAACGCTGTCCATGAATCGTCCCCTCGCAGTTGTCAGTATTGTGGTTCGCCGCCCACATTGAACAAGGCCCGTTTTCGGTCCAGGTAGTGCTTGTAGTTGTCCAGCGGCACATCGGCCTGCACGCGGTGGTCCACGCCGGGCACGAATCCGCCTTGATCCACGTAGGGCCGCAGGCGTTCAAGTTCGGCGTCGATGGCGGCGGGGTCCTTCAGCAGCACCATCTTGTCCACGCCGCCCCAAAGGCGGATACGCTTGCCATACAGATCGCGCAGTGCGCAGGGATCCGATCCCGCATGCACCTCGACCGGAAAGGCGGTGTTCATGCCGTTGTCCACGAAGATCTCGGCCAAGGGCATGATATTGCCGTCGCAGTCGGTGGCGTAGACGCAGCAACCGTGCGCGACCAGAAGGTCGGCGATGCGCCGGTACCACGGCCCGATGATTTCGCGGTAGATGTCGGGACCGATGATGGGACCCCGGTTGAAGCAAATGTCCTCCCACCCCATGCAGAAGTCCAGTTGGATGCGCGGGAGCACGCGTTCCATGACGGCGACGATGCACTGGCCGAAGGTATCCACGATCTCTTTGAAGAGGTCGGGATCCTCGTAGGGCAGGATGGCAATATGCTCGAATCCGATGAGGTTGCGCGCCGTGCCTACGAGGCTTCCGCCGCCGATGCCGACCGGGACGTCCGATGCGGCCAGGCGGGGCAGGGCCTCGTCCAGATGATCGTATCGGCTTGGTGAATCGGGATCGAGGGCGGCCTTGTAGGGTTCCCAGGTGGCGCGGTCTTTGATGGGGAAGTCGATGAAATGGGGGATGGACTGGTCACCGACCTTGTTGACCTTTGCCACGCACCCGAGCGAATCGCGGTAGATCTCGTAGTCGTCGGTTTCTTCGAGAACCTCGTGCTCGCATACGGATTCCAGCCCTGTGTTGACGGGTACCATGGCCCAGTTTTCGATTCCGAAGTACTCGTAGGCCGATCGCTCGTCGGTCACATGGTCGGGGAGCCCCTGTTGGCGCCACAGTTCGAGCGTCCGCGCCCAGTAGCCGAACTCGAAGTTCGGCCGTACCGGCACGTCCTGGAAGAACATACTGCGGCGGAACCGTTCCCGCAGGGTCATGTGATCCGCGGGAACCTGTCCATTTGTGGTCACGGCGTCCAGCCGTTCGGCCAACGCTTCCGCGCTGAATTCTTCAGCGTCCATGGTGCGTATCCCCCTGGGCACGCATCCCCCTGCGGTCTCCCCGAAGAGCCGCCCCGTGCAGCCTCGGGCCGAGCCGGATCGATGTGCCCAATTGGGGAGGGAGCATAGCACGAACGCTGGCGGTTTGCCAGTAGTAGTGGATGCTGTCAGCGGTCGACCGTCAGCTCTCTGCGGGGAGAGGGTGGTCACGCCGGGAACGGTGCGTGCTCGCTTGTCCTTCGGCGCCGGACCCTTGGTCCGCCTCGACGGTATCTACGAAGACTCCCGGGCCAAGGCGCATAAGAAAGACCGGCCCAAGCGCTTGGACGCTTGGGCCGGCTTGCTGTTTGTTCAGTTGGGGATGCGCATCACTTCGGCTGGGGCGTGTCCTTGTGCGGCAGGGTGTCGGGCACGACGCTGATGCCGGTCGAGAATTTGAAGGGCATCGGGAAGCCCTCGCAGGGGAACTCCAGTTCGATCAAGAACGCGGTCCAGCCCGCATCCGGCGCGCCGACAGCCGCGCGGTAGACGCCGTTGGCATCCGGATCGAGCGGTGAACTCTCGTATTTCGGGCCGAGGGATTCGAGGCGGAAGTCGCGGGCGTCCGGGTTGGTGGCCTGCCAGAGGGTCACCTTCGAGGGTGCGGTTTCGCATTCCAGGACGATGGCGCCGTCGTCCTCGACGCGCCAGTTGTAGACCGGGCGCGGGATGTTATTGATCACGGCGTAATGGAACGCCGCAAGGCCGAAGTAGGCGTCGGCATTCATCCCGTGGTCCGTGTTGGGAATGTACCGGACGTGCTTCTCCCCCTGGAGGTCGTCGTAGTAGAAGCGCCACGAATCGGGGAGGAAGAACTGATCGCCTGCCGAACTGACAATGTACTTGGGCATGGTCAGCCGGTCGATGTAGGTGTAGGGGTCGACGACATCCTCGAGGGCCGCGAATTCCGGCGTGTTCAGACGGGCCAGGATTTTCATATCTTCGTAATCGGTGATGGCGGGGGCCCAGAATCCGTAGGCGGCCCAATGGTGGTTGAGGCTTTCCGCCACGTTCAACACATCGATGACGGCGGGCACGATGCCCTTGACGCGCTCGTCCACGGCGCCGGTGGTCCAGGTGGTCCAGCCGCGTTTGGATCCGCCCACTACCACGAATCCGTCCACTTCGGGGTGCAACTCCTGCACCATGTCCATGGCGCGCACCGCGGCTTTGGTCATGGGAAGGCGCAGCAGCCAGATGGGGTCGCCGGTGATGAGGAATTTGTCCCATCCATAGGCGATGATCTCGTCTTCGGTGCGGCCCTTATCCTTGTACCGCTCGTCCTGTTCGTCGGGAAACTTCAGAGGTTCGCTCGGAATCTGGGGCAGTACAACGAGGACCGACTTGGTCAGTACCGCAATCTGGCCGAGCATGGCTTCGGGCTTCGGCGGTTCGGTACGGTCGTTGGCGCCTCCGCCGATCACGAGCAAGGCTTCGCTCTGGGTCACCTCGTCGGGCACCACGATGGTGACCCAGTGTTTCCAGGCGGGCTTGTCCACCAACGTCGGGTCCAGCCATTCCTGCGACGTCATGAGATACACGCTGGCGGTGTAGCCTGACCCTTCCACGACCGCATCGGGTGTCTCGTCGAACGAGAACGAGGGATCGAGGGCAGCCACATACTCGTCGAGGGCCGTGGACGCGGGCGATGGATCGCGGGCCTGCTTCGTATCCTTCGGGGTGGACTGGCCGGCCGGTCCGCACGAGGCAAAGGCGAGTACGGCCAGCAATGCAACGGCCAGCATTGGGAGTTTCGTCAGTTTCCGGTCAAACATGGTGAACCCTTTCCTCGGTGAGAAACGCGTTCCGTCTCGGACTGTGGCAGCGAGTATACCCGAGAACCCTGCTGCGGTACCAGAAGCAGACACCGGTGTCATTCGCAATGGACAAGGCGGTGCGGCTGGGATGCGAGAGCCCTCGACTTCGCTCAGGGCTGACATGGAGGGGAGGTGCTTGTGCGCGGGAGTATGTCTACTCCGTCCTGAGGGCGAACCCGGACACCCACAAGCTTCGCTTGAAGGTGGCACACGTGGGATGGACGGTTGCGGGGACGTGGACATAGTCGCCGGGAGAAGAATCGTCTTCCTGGTTTCTCTTGGATCTCCGTGGCGGGCTATACTGTTGTGGCGAGAATGGGGGAGAGCGCATGGCGGACAAGTTGCAACGGATTCACATCCTCGGGGGACCGGGTAGCGGCAAATCGTACCTTGCACGGCGACTGGCCGCGGCTCTTGGTGCGCCGGTGTGCCACTTGGACGATCTCTTCTGGGACAACGATGCCGATACGTATGGCGTGCGCGCTGACCCCGGCAAACGAGGCGAGGCGCTACGTGAATTCGTCGCGCGCGACGGATGGGTTGTCGAAGGGGTGTACCACCAGGACTGGGTGCATGAGAGCTTCCAACGCGCGGACGCCATTGTTGTGCTGACGCCCAGCGTTTGGGTTCGTGACGGGCGTATCGCGAAACGGTTCATCGGGCGGAAGGTCGGATGGGTCCCGGCGCCGAAACGGGAGACCTTCCTCGGACAGCTATCGCTCCTCAGGTGGAATCACGGGTACAATCGCGACAACCTTGCGCGCACGATGGAGGTCCTCGACGGCTTCGCGCCGAAGGTTCATACGTTCCGTAGCGCGGACGATGCCGCGGCATCTATTTTGAACAGGACGCCCGAAGCTGAGAAAGGAAACGCGCCATGAGCACGATCGGCTTGGTGGGACTCGGTCTCGTGGGCAAGGCGGTTGCCGGACGGTTGACCGCGGCCGGGCATGACGTTATTGGGTGTGACACTGTCGAATCGGCGCGCGATGCGGCGCGCGGGATGGGCGTCCACGTCGTCGATTCGCCTTCCCGCGTGATGGCGGAGTGCGGCACGGTTCTGCTCAGCCTGCCGGACAGCGCGGCCGTGACGCAGGTCCTGTGGGGACCGGGGGGACTTGCCGAGACCGTGCGGCCGAACGTGACGGTCGTGGATACCACCACCACGCGTCCGTCGGAAACCGTCGAACACGGTCGTAGACTGGGGGAGAAGGGTGTCCGGTTCGTGGATGCCGCCTTGGTGGGGTCCAGTCGCGAAATCGAGGCGGGTGAAGCCGTGGCGCTGGTAGGAGACACGGAAGAGGCGGCCGACTATGCACCGCTGCTGCGGCTGTTCTCGAAGCGCGTTGTGTTCTTTGGGCAGTGCGGCCAGGGGCACCGTGCGAAACTCGTGGTGAACCTCGTGCTGGGTCTCAACCGCTTGGTACTTGCCGAAGGGTTGTCGCTCGCCGAGGCCTCGGGGCTCGATGCGCGGCACGTGCTCGACATGCTGAAAGGGTCGGCGGCCTACTCGCGGGTGATGGATGTGAAAGGCGACCGCATGTTGACGGGCGACTTCGAGCCTGCTGCGCGCCTTGCCCAGCACGCCAAAGATGTGGGCCTCATCCTGGAACTGGCAGGCGAGTCCGGCGCGGCCGTGCCCGCATCGGAACTCCATGCGTCGATCCTGCAACACGCCATCGACGCCGGGTGGGGCGCACTCGATAACTCGGCGGTAATCAACGTGTATCGGGAGGACGGGGAAGGGGATGGCAGGTAGACTCGGACTCTCGGTCAGTGTAGGTCTTGCCTTGCCCAAGTAGACCTCCGCTTCTGAGTCGGCACAATGAGGAGGTCGCAAGACCCCTCACCCCAGCACTCCCGAAGGGAGAGGCGGAAGAAGCGGCGCGGATTGGCCTTCCACGCAATGGAAACCGCTATCGACTCGGCTGAATCGGCGCCCTTCCGGCACTTCATGTGACCGCGAACGCGCCTGAGCGGGAACTGGGGATTCCTGAATTCGCCCCGTCCCACCTCCGTCGGCTACACTACGGGCTCTATGCGACCAGTACTACTCGACATATTCGGTGTTCGGTTCGGCGCGTACCGCACGTGCCTGACCGTGGCGTTTGTGGTATGCACCTTGCTCGCGGTGCGGATGTCGCAACGTCGCGACGACGGCACGGACCTGTCGCCCACGACGGGTATCTGGGCCTTCTTTGGCGCGCTCATCGGGGCCAAGGTGTTCTTCATCCTCCAGTACCAGTCGTGGACGGATGTTTGGCGGGCGTTGTTGGTGTGGCAGGGCGGCCTGGTGTTCTACGGCGGTCTGGCCGGAAGCGTGATTGCCGTGGCAGTGGCGTTGCGGATAGCGGGGTCGCCCGTTGTGCGCGCGATCGACATCATTGCCGTGTACACGCCCTTGGGCCAAGCCATCACGCGGGTGGGGTGCTTTCTGAACGGGTGCTGCTACGGCGTCGGGACGAAGTTGCCTTGGGGTGTCCGATTTCCTCGCCACAGCGTCGCCCACACAGATCATGTGAACCTGGATCTCATCCTGCCGGGAGCGGAGCATACCCACGCCGTGCATCCGTCGCAACTGTACATGGTGACGGGGTTGCTGCTGATCTTTGCCACGCTGCGCGTGGTACTGAAACGCAAGCAGATCGACGGC
>JAAEQP010001539.1 GCA_024231375.1 bacterium
TGGCGCGGGCGCGCGAAGCGGCGCGGCGTGCCAGTTGCCAGAACAATCTGCGCCAGGTCGGTCTCTCCCTGAAGATGTACACTGGCGAGAACCAGGACAATTTCCCCTCAATTCAGCGGTATGTCGGCGACGACTGCACCGAGAAGAACACCAACCAAGTCATGTTCGACGGCAAGTCCATGTATCCCGAGTATCTCAGCGAGGCGCGGGTCCTCATCTGCCCATCCGATCAGGACGGACAGGCCCAATACGACTTGGGCCGCTGGAATCGCCCAGACGGGCTCGGTGGCTCGCGTGCCGAAGGATCCACGAACCCCTGCCTCCTGGATCAGGTCTCCTACTTCTACACAGGGTGGGTGTTCCGCTCCGAATGGATCGCTGACGAAGCGACCAACGACATGTCCCTCCTGTTCGCCCAGGATTTTCAGGACATCCTGGTCTACGGTACCGCCGCCGATTTAGATGCGGGCTGGGACTTCACGGACGAGAACGGCGAGCAGCATACCGTGCATCGGCTTCGGGAAGGTGTGGAGCGGATGTTCATCAAGGACATCAACAACCCGTCCGAGTCCAACTTGGCCCAGACCGAAGTGCCCATGATGTTCGACAAGGTGGACATTGATGTGTCCGAGTTCAACCACATTCCCGGCGGCGCCGAGGTGCTCTTCATGGACGGCCACGTGGAGTACATCCGCTACCCCGGCAAATTCCCCGCCAGCCGGGCCTGGGCCGAACTCGTCGACCACTTGGAGTTCTAACCCCGTCCGTCACGTCATTCGGCAACCACCAGCACCGCCCAATGGCCCTCGCCCGGACACGTCAACAGAACTGCATCGCCGCCTGGCACGTTCTCAGGTGGTTGCCACGCGCTCGCCATGATGTCGAGCCACCGGACCGTCGCCCCGCCCTTCGAAGCTCCAGTGTTTAAGCGCACCTCGCCGCCATTCGGCAAGTAGACCGCATAGGCCTTGCCCGGTTCCGCCATGCAGTACGCTTCGTTCGCTTCACGCTCCCCGAGTAGATCGTTGTGCGGCAAGGATGCGAAGACATCGATCTCCGCCGCAAGCATCCGCATGCTCTTGATGCTTGCCAGCACCGCCTTGTTGAGGCCCAGGCCCGCGTCGGGCCGATGAAAACGCACCGCCGCAATGCCCCCGAACACGTTGCGCCAAAATCGCTCCACAGCGTCCTGACTGCTTCCAAATGGTCCACCGTCGGCCCCGTACATCTTCACACAGTTCATGGGGCGGCGATTCGAGTCGATGCGGGCGGACACGTGCGCGATGTTGTTCCAGTGCTTGTCACCCTTGTTGTGATTGTTCTGGGAGATGTCGACAAACGAGTACGTCTCCGGATGGTCGAAGGTGGCGTTGTGCTTGGGATGCGAAAGGTTCCACGGATCCCACATCTCAGTGGTTTGGACAGTCTTCCCCTTCTCAGCGGCTTTGCCCTTGATGTAGCCGGACCAATAGATGCCCCATTCAGGTGTCACGGCAGTCTCGTTGTCCATGCAGTAGAGAACGTGGCCATGTTCGAGCGAATAGGACAGCATCTTGTCCACGAAGCGCTGCTGGTACTTGAGCACCACCTTCTGGTTTCGTTCCGCGGGGATCGACCAGAAGAAGTTGTTGCCCAACTGCAGCGGGTGTCCCTTCACCTCGGTAGGTAGTCCCGATTCCTCCACGGTATACGTGCTGTTGTTCTTCGGGTTAAGGGGATTCCGATCCCAGTACTGGCGATAGTAGTCGAAGGTCGCCCAAACCTCGATTTGCACAAAGACGTCGCGCTCCCCGGTGAGGCGCAGGAACCGGTCGAACCGGTTCCAGTACTCGTCGTTCCACTGGTCCAAGTCGTAGGAGTCGCCGACCTTCTTGAAAGCCCACACATTGCCCTCGTCGCGCGATGACATGGTGTTGCGGACGTAGTTGCCCCCGACCGAATGGAGCAGATCCAGGTGTTCCTCGATATCCGGAATCTGGAACAGGTTGTCTTCCTTGGATCCGCCGATCAGCAGAACCGGTTCGCCATCCAGTTGCCAGTACCGTGGATTCGCGTCCCAGATGTCGATGCCCCGATCCGCGGTCTCGGTGCCTGCCGCCGTCATCACAATCAGAGTCAATACGCTCAGGATCGCCCACACCTCGTGCCTTCTCCTCATCGTCCCGCTCCTTCTGATCCGTCCCTCGGATCCTGGTTTCGCCGACGCTGCAGCCAACGGTCGCCACTGCCTACAATACCCTCTGTGTGTCTGGGGCTTCACCTCCCGTTGATTTGACGGATTCCGAATGTCATCCTACTCCTTCGGACAGGCCCGTGCATTCGACGGGTCTCGACTAACCGCAGAGGGAGTATCACGATGCGTCTTGCCATATGTATGGGATTGGTGTGCGCCGCGGCCTGCGGCGCCGGGGCCGAACAGGGAATAGCGATCACGCCGGACGAGAACGGGGCCTTCGTCTTCGAAGAGGACTTCACGACCCCCAGGTTCCTCGAGGACGCGTTCCTCGACAACCTGGGCGCCGATCAGTGGCGCGAAGGGGCCGTCACCAATATGGGCCCCGGACGCAACCGCACCATCACCTACCGGTTCCACGGCGAGGCCGCCATCACATCCCTCGACGTATCCATCGCCCAGCGGTCCAACGCGCGATCGCTCGGCGGCCGCACCACACTGCTCGCGTCCACCAACGGACTCGACTGGTCTCCCGTCGACCGGTCCACGGACAAGGAGGCCGACGCCAACCACTTCCAAACCGCCCCACTGATCTTGAACGGCAAGACAGCCGAACCGTTCGGCGGCGGCCGGGAAGTGTGGGTCCGCGTGGTCATGGACAACTACAGCGGCCTCAAGACCGCCGAATCGAGCGCCCTGTACTGCGTAAAGGTCGCCCTCACGACCGCCCCCGACGCGTCCGACTCGGGATCCGACACCTCCCTCGAAACGCGCTGGGCCGATCTGAAGGCCGCGTCGAACTGGCGTACCGTTTCCATGGAATGGTGCGAAGGCGTGACCGAATCGGCCCCCCACTACCTCGAAGACGTGGACGGCTGGCTCCTGCCCGCATCGGATCTGTCGCCGCCAGAGGCGGAATGCGGGCTCCCCATCTCCCGCAAGTACTCGACCGCCGACCGCCGGTGTCTCTCCATGGCGGTGTTCGTGAACACCGACGATTCGGCCCAACCCATTATGGCCCGCATCACCTTCCGTGCCCGGCGCGACAGCCATCGAGAATCGTCCGTCCTGTGGGACAACCAGCCCGTAGCCACCTTCGACGCCGCTAGCTACTTCGACCAAGATCGCGCGGTGTACGTGGACCTGCCGGGCTCCCGCGCGGCCGGCGTGCATGAGTTGCGGCTGACGGGCCGCGACGGCAACCGGTCGGCCTGGATCAGGCGCGTCGAAGTGTGCGGCCCCGGCGTGATCGGCTGGGCCGAGAAGCCACCGCTCCCCCAAGGCGGCCCCTTGCGCCTTGTCTCGGCCTACTACATGCCCGACCCGCCGCCCCCGGCCGACTCGCAGGTCGTCGAGGGACGTCAGCCGAAGAAGCGAGGCGTGTCTTTCGCGGGCCTTCAGCGAATGTACGCCGAGCACAGCGAGTTCGGCGCACTGCGCATCGTGGTCGTCAACGACGGTCCCAAGCCTGTCCGGATCGCCGACCCGGTTCTGCTGAACGGTCAACCCGTCGAGGACAGCTACGTCGATTTCAAGACGAGCGCGTGGGACGCGCCAGGCGTGGTCTGGTACCGCGTTCGGCCCAGAACCCTGGCCCCCGGTCAAGCTGGGCAGGTCTACATACGGTTCCGTCGCAGGCCTTCGGGCGACGCCGCCAAGGTAACCCTCACCTGCGAGAACGCCCCTGCCTGCGAGGCGGTTGTGCCCTACACCGCCCCGGCCGCCGTCATCGACTACGTGACCACAGGCAAGACCGACGACACACTCTTCATCTACGCCCGTGTGAGTCCGGAGCAATCCGGCACGAAGCTGGCCGGTGTCACGCTGGACGGCGTGCCGCTGCCCGATGCCCGCATCTACGGCGCGGACTTCCCGGGCGGCCTTGCGCTCGCCGTGGCCAAGCTCCCGCGACCTCTCGAACAGGGCGCGTACCACGTGGCGGGCATCGATCTCGGCGATGATGGGACCGTCGCCGCCCAGTTCCGCGTGTTGCCCTTCATGTTCGCGCGCAGTTCCATCCATGTGCCGACCGAAGTGGCGCGCGACATGCACATGAACCTGCTCACATGGGTCAGACGGCCCCTTGAGGCATGCCAGGAGTACGACATTGACACCACGGCCCATCACGGCGACGTCATGAACCTGCACGAGCGCATGCCCATCATCTTCGCCCCCGACGAACCCGATGCCAAAGACAACCGCGGCGGCGGATACGACAAAGGCCTCGGCTGGCACGTTCGCACCCTGGCCGAATCGGGATGGCAGGAGTTGGTCGAGCGAAGCGATCATCCCGTAGCCAGTTGGATGAACATGGACGGTACCGTCCGGCCGCTCAACTGGGCCGTATACGGCCAGTACGGCGACGTCAATGGGTTCGACCCCTATCCTGTCACGTACTACGGAGGCGACCACGCCTTCGTGCGCGAGAGCCTGTCTCACTGCCGGAACCTCGGCGCGCCCACCCGCTTGTACGCCATCCTCGAAGCCTACGGGTGGTCCAGGGGACAGGGCGTGCCCAGCAAGGTACGGGGCCCGATACCCGCCGAGTACCGCCAGAATGTTGTCCAGGCCATCGGCACCGGGATGAAAGGTCTCAGCAGTTGGGTGTACTCCGCCATCGCGGGAGGATGGCAACTGAACGACCCGCTACGCGACGAGATTACCGCATCCAACCGGCTGCTGGAGTCCATCGAGGACCTCCTGCTGATCGGCACGCCCATCGACTGTGTCGAGTGCGACGCAGGCACCGTTCGGACGGGCGTGATCGACAACGAGCAGTGGCCCAAGGATCGCGTGTGGGCAGGCGCCTTGCTCTGTGGTCCCGACGCGCTCGTCGTCACGGTCGCCAACCATATCCCCGCACAGTCGCCCGAGCCGCCCGACATCGAACCTGCTCGCGACCTTCGCGTCCGGGTGGCCCTGCCCTCCTACATGGGGGAAGCCGTCACCGCGTGGGAGGCCACTCCGGACGGTCTGTCGCCCGTGCCCAGTCAACTGTCCGCAGGCCGGATCACCATACCCGTCGAGGTCCTGGAATCCGGGAAAGTCTACGTCCTTCGTGCGCAAAGCGAATAAGTCACTCTACCTCTTATGTTACCGCAGTGAGGGGAGGGGGCGTAGAAAGAAGAGCACGTCGGCTTTTTATTGGATTTTCTTGGGGTATGCGAGACGTATTTGGTTTTCGAGCCAATATTAGTTGACATTCAGGCCTGGACTTGCTAAATTGCGAGTAGTGTGAAAGCGCGTCCCGTCGGCTTCGCCGTCAGGGTGCCTGATAGAATCGGCGGTGGCGTGCTCGTCTCAGTGGCGGCAGGAGGTGGTGCGGCTTCCCTTCTCTTCCAGGAGGGCTGAAGCGCCGACCACTACAATCGCATGAGGATAACCAACTCCGGTCATGACAGAGACATCACTCCAACAAGATGTTGAGAAACTGTCCGAGGCCCTGGTCTTCGCGGAGCCGTCCGACCTGAACGCGCTTGCGAACCTTCATACCGGGTTCCAGGCGCTGAGCGAATCGGCGCTTGCGGACCGGCAGGATCTCGTGGCTTCCGCCATGACTGCCTCGGCCGAACTGCTTGAGAACATCATCCTGTCCGAGGTGGACGATCCGGCCGCCGCCCTGGGCATCCTCGCCCAAGGCCTCGCCGCGACTCAAAGTGTCGTCCGCGATGGCCGCGATCCAGGTGAAGCCGAATTCCCGCCGGAACTTGCCGGTGCGGGAGAGGACGAGTCCACGGACCAGCCAGCTCTTTCCCCGGTCGTCGATCAGCGGATCCTAGGCGACTTCCTGTCCCGGCAACCAGGCGTCCTCGAGGAAATGGAGGGCCTGATCCTCGCCTTGGAGAAGGGCGAAGACAAAGACAAGATGGGGCAGCTTCGCCGTCTAGTCCACACGCTGAAAGGCGAAGCCGGCATGCTCGGACTGGCGGCCGTCGAGCGCCTCTGCCACACGGCGGAAGACGCCCTCAACAACAATCCGGTTTCGGTCCTCACCGACATCCTCCTCGACGTGAAAGACTGGCTCGGCCGGTGTATGGAAGCGCTGGCAAACGGAAACCCGGCGCCGGGGGCTGTCGACAAGCTCATGGAACGTCTCCAGAACCCCACCGCTGAACAGGAGCCCGAGACCGTCGCCGAAGCCGTCCAAGCTCCCCCGGAACCCAAGATGCTCGAGGGCGACCCCGATCTGTTGGGCGAGTTCGTGTCCGAGGCGAAAGAGCACCTCGAGAATGCCGACCTCAACCTGCTCACGCTGGAAACCGACCCGACTGACGAAGAAGCCATGAACGCCGTGTTCCGCGCGTTCCACACGATCAAGGGCGTCGCGGGATTTCTTGCCCTTGACGGAATCCAGTCGCTGTCGCACGAGGCCGAAAGCCTGCTCGACCAGGCGCGCAAGGGTGGAATCCAACTCGTAGGCGGATACGTGGACATTACCTTCGAAGCGGTCGACATGCTCAAGCGGCAGATCGACCACGTAGCCGAGGCCCTTGCCTCAGGCTCGACGATGCCCATCGAAGCGAGCATGCCGGATCTGATTCGGCGTCTCAACGCGGCGGTGTCCGGCAAGGAACCCGAAACGGGAGCCGCGGCTCCAACCGCCGCCCCGACCCCTTCCACCCAGCCCCTGGGCCAGATTCTTGTCGAGACGGGCGCCACGACGCCCGCGGCGATTCAAGGCGCCGTTGCCGCGCAGCAGCAGCCACCAGAGATCGACAAGCTGGGCGAACTGCTGCTCGGGCTCTCGGCTATCTCGCGTTCTCAACTGGACCAGGCCCTGGAGTTCCAGAAGGAATCCGAGACCGAGAAGAAGCTGGGCGACGTCCTCATCGAGATGGGTGCGGTCCGCCAGGAAGACATTGACGCGGCCTTGGAGAAGCAAGAGCACCCGCCCGCGCCGAAGTTGGGCGAAACGCTGGTGAAGCAGGGCGAAGTGAAGGCGCAGGAAGTGGCCAAGGCGCTGCGCGCTCAGAAGCCCAGACAAGCGGCCGAGGTGAAGGAGGCCGTCAAGGTTGACGCAGACCGCCTGGATCGTCTCATCGACTGCATCGGCGAGTTGGTGATTGCGGAATCCATGGTCAGCCAGTCCGACGAACTTGCCAGTGTGGCGCCGCCCCAAGTGGTGCGCCAACTGGGCCAGTTGGACAAGATCACGCGCGAACTTCAGGAAATGGGCATGTCCTTGCGCATGGTGCCCATCCGCGCGACCTTCCAGAAGATGGCGCGCCTCGTGCGCGATCTCGCCAAGAAGTCGGGGAAGAAGGTCGAGTTCCTCATGGTCGGCGAAGACACCGAACTCGACAAGAGCGTCGTTGACAAGATCGGTGATCCTCTCGTCCATATGGTCAGAAACTCGGTCGATCACGGCATCGAGGCTTCCCCCGCCGACCGCGTGGCTGCAGGCAAGTCTGAAATGGGCACCGTCGAACTGCGGGCCTTCCACAAGGGCGGCAGCATCTACATCGAAATCCAGGACAACGGCCGCGGGCTCGACCGCGACGCCATTCTCAACAAAGCCCGCGAGCGTGGCCTCGTTCGCGAAAACGATCAACTCAGTGATCGTGAGGTGTGGAACCTCATCTTCGAGCCGGGGTTCTCGACCGCCAAGCAGGTTACTGACGTATCCGGACGCGGCGTGGGAATGGACGTGGTGCGCCGGAACATTGAATCCCTGCGCGGGCAGGTGGACATCCAGAGCGAGAAAGGCAAGGGCAGCACCTTCAGCATCCGCCTTCCCTTGACGCTTGCCATCATCGACGGGATGGTCGTCCGGGTCGGCCAAGAACGGTACATCATCCCCACTCTCTCGGTGATCCGTTCGATCCGACCCGAGGCGGACGACATCCACCGTGTGGTGGGCAAGGGCGAGATGCTCTCACTTCAGGGCGATCTGCTTCCCCTCTTTCGATTGCACGAGTTGTTCAACATCGAAGACAGCGAGCAGGATGCGACCAAAGCGCTCGCGGTGGTGGTGGAAGACGACAACCGCCACATCGGAGTCCTTGTAGATGAACTACTCGGCCAGCAACAGACCGTCATCAAATCCCTGGGTGAGGCCATGAGCGACATCCAAGGGGTGTCCGGCGGCGCCATCATGTCGGATGGCCGTGTAGGGCTGATTCTCGATGTGAGCGGGCTCCTACGCTTGGCAACCACCGCGAAAGCAGATGAAGAAGACGCCGTGGCGACCGCGGACGAGGGAACGGCATAGTCGGCGCTCCGCCGGATCGGAGGCTCGTTATGCTTCCATCGCTCGGCCTCGCGCCCGACCGAGATGGGCTCCGGCCCGCGGCAGAGGCTGGGTTGTGGATAGTTTGGCATCTGCCCGATTGCGTATTCGGGCGGAGGGAATACGGAACAGGAGGTACGGCACATGTCTGAAAGCTTCGAGGAAGGCACTCAGGGGAGCAACTCCATCGAGACCCTGACTGACCGGGCGGGGCAATATCTTACATTCCTTCTCGGGGACGAGGTGTACGGCCTTGAGATCCTGAAAGTTCAGGAGATCATCGGCATGATGACCGTGACGAAGGTCCCCAAGACGCCCGACTACGTGCGCGGCGTGATCAACCTGCGGGGCAAGGTGATCCCGGTTATCGACCTCCGTACGAAGTTCCAGATGGAGACACACGAAGATACCAACCGAACGTGCATCATCGTCGTTCAGGTCGCCGGCGCGAGCCAGCAGATCACCATGGGCATTCTCGTCGACGAAGTGTCCGAGGTGCTCGACATCATCGGCGACCAGATGGAACCTGCCCCCACGTTCGGCGAAGGCATCCAGACGGACTTCATCTTCGGAATGGGCAAGGTCGGAGACAAGGTCGTGATGCTCCTGGATGTGGACCGCGTCCTGTCGAGCGGCGAAATGTCCATGTTCTCCACTATCGCTAAGCAAGAGTGATTCGCGATAGTCTCGCGATGCCCTCGGGGCCGCGAGACGGCCCGCGCAAGACTGGGCCATCGTGATGAATGGGAGCCCCATGGAACGGAGAGCATATGCCGGAAGTCCAGGAAGAATTCGACCTGCGCGTAACCGATGACAGGCTGGCCGTGCTCTTGGATTGCACCGTGGAAGGTGACAGGTTCGACAAAGTGGCCGAGCGCGTGGAAGGCGCGCTCCGAGGCCTCAGCGTGGCCGTGGTTCCTGAACGCGCGCAGTTGACCCAGCGACTGATCGCTACGTGCGTGGAAGACGAACAAGGCAAGGCGATTCGCGGATTGAAGGTGATCGAAGGAACCCCGCCGACGCAGCCGCGTCACGGAAAAGTGATCTGGGCCGGTGACTTCTTCAGTTCCGGCTTCGTGATCGACGAGGAAACGGGTACTATTGACTACCGCGAAAAGAAGGCCCAGCCGGCCGTCGAAAAGGGACAGCTTCTGGCCCATCTGATTCCGCGGAAGGAAGGCCACGACGGCCTCGACGTGTTCGGCAAACGCGTACCCGCGCCTCGGGCTCAGCCTGTGCGGCTTCGTGCGGCGGGTGGCGTCGAGTTGGACGAGGAAGAGAATACCTGTACGGCCGCTCAGGATGGGCGTGTGCGCTACATCGACAACATGCTGACCGTCGACCAGATCTACTCCGTCGATGGCAGTGTCGGCCTCGGCACGGGCAATATCACCCATCCCGGTGCCCTTATCATTGAGGAAGACATTGAGACCGGTGTTCGGGTGAAGGCGGATGGAGACATATCCGTGGGAGGCATAATCGAGTCAGCCGATCTTGAGACTGGTGGCGACTTGGACGTCAGAGGCGGGATCACGGGCAGACTCCAGAATCCCATCAGAGCGGCCGGCCACGTCCAGGCCAGATTCATCCTGGAGGCCGAAGTCTCCGCCGGGCAGGACATCATGGTGGCCAACGAGATCATCCACTCGAAGCTGCGCTCCCAGTCGGCTGTGTGCATGCCCCACGGACGGCTCGTTGGCGGGGAAACCTACGCGCGCCGCCTGATCGACGTGAAACAGGCGGGAAGCGACGGCATCATCCCCACTATGCTTGTGGTCGGTGTGCTTGGCGAAATGGCTCAAGTTGTCGCCGAGAAAGAGAAGCAGATGGAGACCCTCAAGGAAAGCGCGAGAAAAATCCGGGCCACCGTGAATCCCCTGGTCTCCCAAGAGCGGGCCCTGTCCCATTCGAAACGGGAAATCGTGACCCAACTCATGGACAAA
>JAAEQP010001540.1 GCA_024231375.1 bacterium
CGGGCGGTACGTGCTTGTGGGTGCTGTCTTCCCGGGACCCGACCTGAGGGTTTCCCCGGAGCAGATCATTCGCCGCATGATTAGCATTCACGGACTTCACAACTACACACCCGACGATTTGGCGGCCGCCGTCTCGTTTCTCGCCCTCAACCACCGCCGGTTCCCGTTCGCCGGCCTCGTTACGAAGTCTTTCCCCCTCAACCGAACGAAGGCTGCCTTTGACTACGCCAAGAAACACCATGCACTGCGAATCGCGGTGAAGCCCTGAGGCGGCTAGGATTCTGACGGTGTTCAGACCGCTTGCCAGCGACGCAGATCCTTGCTGACGGCCCGTCGATAGCCGGTCACGGTGATGTCGCCTCGCGCGTTGAGCCCCGCAACGGCGTAGGAGTTCTGTTCCGCTCCCGACCCTTCGACCAATGCCTTCAGCGTGTAGTAGTGGACCCCGTTGACCTGATTGATATCGCCCTCATGATGATGCCCCTGGAACACGGCGAGCACCTTGCCGCTCTCCTCCAGCACGCCGCGCACGGCCGCCGCGTTCGTCACGAACGTGTCCCCTTCGCCGTCGAGGCGCTGGTGTAGAAACACCACGACCGGCCCGTCTGCGTCGGCGAGGTCTCTCTTCAGCCAATCGAGTTCGGCTTGCGGCACATTTGGGTCGGTCCAATTGAAGTTGCCGTGGTCGTAGTCCGAACCGTCACCAAGGTAGTTGGCGTCCAACACGATACCATGAAGCCCCTTGACGTCGAAGGAGAAGTACGTACGCTTGGCGGGAATCCCTGTATTCTCGACGGCGGCCAGAAACTGCGTCTTCGAGATGCTGTCCATGTCGTGGTTGCCCAGCGCGTGGAACCGGGGGCCGTCGAACTCACTGAACACGTTCTCGATGCGTCGAAGGTATTCCTGGGTCTTCTCCTCGACAGGCGGGTCGCCC
>JAAEQP010001541.1 GCA_024231375.1 bacterium
CCTGGCTGCTCGGTAAACCAAACCATCCACCAACCCTGCAGAAATATTATAACAAGGTCCCAGCGTTTCCGCAACCATATAAATATGTGCTTAATGCGAACGGTAATACACCAGCGAAAAATCACAAGGATCCGCTTGACCGCCGCCGGACGGATGTCCTATAAGAGGCACCGCCGCAACCTTCACAAGGAGCAAGAACTCAATGAGCCGTCGATTTCCGGGTTTGACCGTGGCCCTTTGCGCCCTGGCTGCCTTCTCTTGCTCACCCAAGGCAGATCGCCCCATCGGTGTTGTCGCCCACCGCGGGGCCAACGCACTCGCCCCCGAGAACACCATGGCCGCGGCACAGGCCGCGGTCGACGCGGGCGCCGACTACGTGGAGCTCGACATTCGGACCAGCAAAGACGGGGTCATGTACAACCTCCACGACGAGAGCGTTGAACGCACGACGGATGGCGAAGGAATGCTCTTCACGCTGACCTCCGAACAGATCGACCAACTCGACGCGGGGAGTTGGTTCGATCCCAAGTTCGCCGACGCGCGTGTCCCGAGAGTCGACGAAATGCTGAAATGGGCCAAAGGGAAGACGGGCGTCTATCTGGATGTGAAGGCGGCCGACCTTGAGGCCCTCATCGCGCTGGTGCATGAGCTCGACCTTGAGGAGGATTGCTTCTTCTGGTTCGAGATCGACAGCGTCGCCGAACGGTTCCGCCAACTGGCGCCAGACCTTTCCCTGAAGGTCAACGCCTCCACGCCGAAGGCTGTTGAGAACGCGATCAAAGAACTGGCCCCGCAGATCGTGGAGACAACCATCTCCCAACTCACCCCGGACTTCGTGAAGCTATGCCGTGAAAACGGCATACGAATCATGATCCGCGAGGAAACCGGCGATCCAGCGGCCTTCCAGGCCATTCTCGGTTCCGAAGCCGACATGGTGAACCTCGACCACCCCGGCGTGTTCGCCACGGTCCGCGACGGATCGCGGTAGCCCGCGCGACCGGCCCCTATTCTTCAGGCGCCGTTGCCCCGGGAACCCCAAGCGTCAGGGTCACCGGCTCCGACCCGATCTCCACATTCTGCTGCAGCATCGGCTGTTCCAGCAGGCCCATCAGGTTGCCAATCTCTGGCGGCCCCTCGCTGAAATCAACCGAATACACCTCCACAACGTAATTGCCTGGCTCGACCTCGCCCACGTCAAAACTGCCATCCTCGGCAACGAATCCCTGGCCCCCTACCCCGCGCAAGGCGTCGATCCAGCCCGATACGTCCCCCGCATCCACCGGCGACGGAAACGCCATATCCGGCCTGCGCAGCACCACCCACGTGACCGCGTCCCCGCCTACCCCCTGCAAGGTTCCCTGGACGGGCGTGCCGCCCCCCGTCCCCAAGTCGAGGTCCACATCTTCGCCATTCGCTACGTCCACCACATCGATCGACAGGTCTACCCCTGAGAAGTCCATCCCCTCCATGAGGGCCAGTCCCGCCGGGTCGAACCCCTTGGCCACGTACGCGCCGGGTGACAACCCGTTCACCTCGAACCGCCCTTCGCTGTCCGTTGAGGCAATGTGGAGACCCGACGGTCCAAAGAACATCACCATGGCGCCCGGACGCGGCTCGCCCTTCACGGTGAACCGTCCCTCGGCTTGTGACGGGTCGCTCAAGACGACGCGTTGCCGGGCCGTGTCCGTGCTGCCGACCGTCAGCCCACGCACGATCTTCTGGGCATAGGCGCGATGGGTCGCGGTCAAGTCGTACCCCCCTGGCATGACTCCGTCGATGCGGAACTCGCCCGCGTCGTCCGTCACGGCCGTCCCCGACGTCCGCCGCATACCGGGAACCATCACCTGAACCACCAGCTGCCGCACGGGATCGGCATCGCCCGCCTCCGAGAGTTGCACCAACGCCCCGGCCACCGGCAACCCGCGTTTGTCCACAACCACCCCCGCCACGCGGACACCGTCAGCCAACACAATCCGCAGGTCAAGCTTCTCCGCTCCCGCCGCGACCTGGAAGGTCCCGCTCGCGCCGGACCCTCCCTCCCCCGATTTCGCCTTCACCGTGTATTCACCGGGCCAGACTTCCTCGAATTCGAACACGCCAAAGGCATCGGTGACCGTCTTGGCGGCGGCCTCCTGACCGAAGACATCCCGGAACAGGCTCTCGATGGTTTCCGGACCCTCTCCGTCCTCCGTCCCCTTCAAAGCAACGGAGCACTTCCCGGCCGGATCCCCCGCCATGTCCACCACCATGCCAGCCACCCGTCCGGGCGCGATGAGCGCCAGGGTGACCGTGTCGC
>JAAEQP010001542.1 GCA_024231375.1 bacterium
GAC
This sequence comes from bacterium, assembly GCA_024231375.1. The sequence continues at coordinate 4 of JAAEQP010001542.1, forward strand.
GCCCTCGGAGATGCTGTCCTCCTACTGTGAGAGTCGTGGGTACATCACAAACGGCACGGGGCGATGGGACGAATTCCGTGCGTGCAAGGATATGCTCGTGTGGTACACCGACGGCAAGCTGCTCAACGTCGCGGTGCCACCGTTTGACAACCTCGCCGCGCCGACCGGACAGGTTGCCACCGCTGCGGGAGCGCCCGTGCCCGCAGCCCCCAGCGCGCACGGAAAGATGGCGGCGGACCAGGTCACCACCAGTGCGGACTCGCCACTGCGCGCATCGCTGCTCGCGCGGTGGGTGAAGGAGACCGAGAAGGTGATGGTGCGTCGTAGCCGCGTGGCCGAGCGTGTGTCCGAGCAAAACAGCAAGAGCGCGGCCGCAGCGGCTGCCTTGGCGTTGGAAATGCTGACCCTGGAGGAGACCGCCGGCGCGGCGGGACTTACCCAGGCACACCTCACCAAGAACACAAAGCACACCCATGGTGGGATGGTGTTCGAATACGCCACGTCCACCAACCCTGCCGAGGAAGACGAAGGCGCGCATGCCGTCCGCACGGACGCGAACGGCTACGAGTTTGTGGACGACGAGTCGTCGGAAGACGGACTGAGTGGAGATGAGACGCAAACAACCGCACACGGCGTGCCCCGTCGCGAGCACAAGCGTCTGAAGACTTGGGGCAAGAAGAACCGCAAGTTGCGTTCCAAGGACCCGTACAACGATGTGAATAACTTGGTGGCGTACAGTACGAACCGCGTGAAAGGCGTGGCCGCGCCGGTGGTGACGACCGGACGGGAAAAAGAGAAATTGATGCGCCAGTCGCCGCAGACGGCGTACGGCAGTCCGTTCGTGCGTGCGGTGTTGCCGCACCACGTGGGTAATAATAATACCGCATCTGGGGTGGCGGGTGGCAGTGTGGCGGGCAGTGTGCAAGGCAGCGTGCGGAAATAAAGTGATATTTTTATGCGTTGTGATGTTGGTGCTGTTTCTCTATAAAGTTATGTACATAATAAGAAGTTTTGGTTGACACTTGCCACTCATGCAATCTTTTGTGGATCC
>JAAEQP010001543.1 GCA_024231375.1 bacterium
AACCGCAACCGGTTCATGCGTCGCGTGAACTGCTCGTCGAGCAACGTGGTGTTCTTCACGATGCCGTCCGAATCAAGAATGTAGCGGCCGCCCAGCGGGTCCGCGGGAATCGGACTGGCGAGAATCCCGCCGGACACCAGTTCCTCCAGCGAAGAGGGGGATCGCCTTTGGCGCTCCTTGAACAAGGCCACGGCCTGGTTCAAGGCCTTGCAGTTATCGCGCAAGGTCAGTTCGGTCAGTTTGTGCGCAGCCATGTCGCGCATGATCTTGTCTTCGGCGTTTTCCGCCATCTCGATCCACATGGCGCGTTCCACATCTTCCAGATTGTGTCGGCGTTGGAGATCCCTGGCGAATCCTGCCAGGGCTTCCGGCGCGGTCCCCGTAGCCACGGCCATGGCAAGACACCGTGCCGCCATCTCGTGCGATCCGGGCTGGTCGCGCCGGTTCAGCAGGTACACCACCGCCATCTCGTAGGGCAATTCCCATCGCTTGGGCGCCTGCGGTATCCCCGCTCTCAGCAAATCGATGCTGGCGTCGTCGTCCGCTTCGAGGGCGGCCAGAAAGACTCCGCCGTACCGGTACACGTCGCCGAAATACGGGTCCAGGCGGGTGATGGTGCCGCACATGTGGTTGAGCCATGTGAATTTCCGGTCGCCCCGGAAGTGTTTCGACGTGTATTGAATGCACTGGAGCCACAGAAGATCGGCCACGACGCTGCCCATGCCGCCGGTGAAGTGGATCAGCAACTTCTCGTTCGGCAGGTACAGCAACTCATCGTCAATGGCTTGGTGTCCTGCTGCGCCTGTCGGGCCGCCCTTGATGGCGTCGACCCGGAACTGGGCGGGCACGCAGACCGCGTAGCATACCGCCACGGCCAGCAATGCCGTTGTGGCCTTGCGTCCCATCACAGGTCCTTGTCCTCGAACGCCACCGCCGCCAGGATCAGGAGCATGGCCGTGTACACCAGACCGTACACCATGGCCCAGGCCACGTATCCGGCCGACACGGGCACATCGTTCGCCGCTTCCGCGCGAATGTTGAAGTTCGACAGGTTCGGGATGACGTAGTAGCAGAATTCGAGTATGCGTTTCGTAAGGGTCCCGTCAAAATGCGTGGGCAGATCCGTCAGGATAGAGGTCGCGTGCCCCACCACGTAAGCCGACAAGACTATCATGGCGCCAAGGATGGGCGACGCCACCGACGACAACAACACGGCAAACGACGTGATCAGCAGCAGCTCCCAGTAGATGAGCAGGGCGGCCATGAGGAACGTCCACGTGATCGTGCCCCCCAGGATCGCCACATAGCCCGCCGCCGCAACAGTCATGGCGGCCGTGACCACGGCAAGCAGCATGGCGAGTCCCAGGTACTTGCCCAGAATGAATTCCCAGCGCCACATGGGCCGGCACACAATGGTGTAGATCGTGCGTTTGTCGATTTCCTTGTAGACCAGGTTGGTGCCCACGAAGATGGAGATCAGCACGCCGAACAATGATACCGCGGCGAGGGAGATGTCCTTCACAATCTTGATGTCCTGGCCGATGCTGATCCATCCCAGCGCTTTCGAACCCAGAATGGTCGCCAGCGCGAAGAACAGCAACACGTACAGCACCTTGTCGCGTACGGATTCCCGGAAGGTGTTTCGGGCCACGGCGAAGACTCTCATTGGCCCACCTCCCCGGCAGACGCAGCCGCCGTCTGGTCACGCATGAAGTAGTCTTCCAACGACTCCTTGAGGGGCGTGAATTCCACCAACTGCCCGCCCGCGCCATGGATGGCCTTGGCCACTTCGTTTGCCGCTGCCATGTCGTCCACCATGAAGTGATGGCCCGCCTCGGATTCGCGCACACTCGCCGCACCGGACCCAATCCGGCGCACTGCGTCTTCGTCCAACCCGGACGCGATCACCTCCACCTGCTCGATGCGGCGCGAGATGAGTTCGTCGATTCGACCGATCGTGGTCAGTTTCCCTTTCACCAGGATACCCACCCGATCGCAGATCTGCTCGACGTCCCCCAGCACATGAGAACTGAAAAACACGGTCTTCTTTTCGTCGCGCATCCGCAGGATGAGTTCGCGGATGGTGCGGCGGCCGAGGGGGTCGAGCCCTGTCATGGGTTCATCGAGTATGAGCACGTCCGGGTCGCCCACCAGGGCCACCGCGAACCCGAGCCGCTGGCGCATGCCTTTGGAGAATTCCCGGACCCGCTGGTTGGCGATGGGTTCGAGGTGGAGCATTTCGGACAGCTTGTCCCACTCGCGCGTCCGAGCGGCGGCGTCGATCCCGTTCAACTGTCCGTAGAACTCGATGGTCTCCTTCGGCGTCAGATACTCGTAGAAGTATGGATTCTCGGGTAGGTAGCCGATGCGCGCCCGGCTTCGCCGCTTCCGGACGTTCTCCCCGAACACGAAGGCTTCGCCCCCGGTCGGCCGGAGCAGGCTGCACACGATCTTGATGGTCGTCGTCTTCCCTGCCCCGTTCCGCCCCAGGACCCCGAACACCTCGTTCTCGGCAATCCGCAGGTCGAGTCCATCCAATGACCGGCCCAGGGCACGCCCGAAATGCGACGTGTATACCTTAGTCAGGCCCCGTGTCTCGATAGCGTCCAATCCTCAACTCCTCGCCGCGTGTACGCTCACTCTGTTCAACATGGTGATTATCAGGGATCCCTGGAAAGGCCGTCAACCGCTTCGCTTCTTGATCTTTTTGTAACGAAATGCGCATAGGACCATATATGGATATACAAACGTTGGCAGCAGTGCCATCGTTTATGGAACCTATCCCCGGGAACGGGGATTAACAAGTGTGTTGTGAGAAACCAAACAACCGAGAGTATTCGGGTAGCAATGAGACAATTGAGGGTACTGACCGTGAGACAGGGCAAGGCAGAACGCCGGCGCCACCGCAGACATACCGACGCGGTATGCGCATGGCTCGAATTCGACACCGAGAATGCCGTTCGCGGCATGGTGTCGACGGATCTGTCCATCGAGGGTGCCCGGTTCGCCAGCGTGCGACCCGTGCGTCCGGGCGACCGCGCGCTGCTGTGCATGCAGCTCGGCGCCAACCCCCATGCCATCGAGTGCAAAGCCCGGGTGTGCTGGTCCGAGACCATGCCGGACGGGCTCCATTACTTCGGCGTACGGTTCATCGATCTGCATTGCGAGGAGGAGGAGGCCCTAGCCGGCTTCCTGGGCGAGCGTCAGCGCACGCCCGTCCTCGCGGCAGTGTGAATACCCCAACTTCGCCTCCGGCGTGCCTCCCCTTTGCGCCGGAGGCGAACCCCTCCCTCCGCGAAAGGCGCCCCTCCCCCAGGGCGCCTTTCCTATTGGAGGTGGGCCGTCGTGTCTTGCCCGTG
>JAAEQP010001544.1 GCA_024231375.1 bacterium
ATGGCGGACGAGACGGGCCTGTCTCCGGCTTTCGGGCTTGGTAAGCAGGGCACGGGCAACTTTCTTCCAGATACTGGGATCGGGATCGTCAATGCGGATTTTGGGAATTTCAAGACAACTGGCCGTGCTGGCCGCCATCGTCGCTCTGTCGGGATGTACGCGGCTGGGGGACCGGTTTGTGCCGGGCCGTGTGCCGGAAGGGTACCATCCCGAACTGCGTCGGCCCATCCTCGACGACCTGCGCGCCAATGACGAGGCCATACGCTCATTTGCCGTCAGTGGGACCTGCGCCATCGACGCGCCGGAACTCCGCAGAAGACTTCGGGGCAACGTGAAGTTCCGCAAGCCCGATTCGGTCCACATCGCGGGACGCGAGGCCGGCTTGGGCGCGGTTGCGACGCCGCGGCCCGTGCTGGAAGTGACCTCGGTGGGGTCGGACTTTCTCGTGGATATCCGCGTTCCAGGGCAGAAAGAGCGGTACTTCAGCATTGGCGAGGAGCGGTCGGAGGGAATGGACCTCAGCTTCGACCCGAACCAATTGGCTCGGGAGATGTTCTTCTTGCTGCCCTGGGACAAGCTCCGGCTGCGGCATCTGGATTGCACGGGCTACGACGAGCAGACCCAAACCGCCACCGTTGAGATCCACCGGTCCGGCCACCCGCGGCGGGTGCTCGAAGTGACGGGGGTGCCCTGGGTGATCGCGTCGAGTACATTGTACGACGCCGAGGGCGCCGTAGTCGCCCAAACGACGATGGGCAAGTATCGCACCGTGGACGGTGTGCGCTTTCCCAGCCTCATCGAATGTGAGTTTCCCAGCGACATGCCGGATAGGCCCATTCGGCTCAAGTTCAGCCTCAAGACCATTGACATGAACCCGGAACTGGACGACGATGTGTTTCAGTTCGATTGGACACCAGGAGCACCATGATCCGACTTACCGACCTCACACCCGAGCAGATTTCCGAGCACCTCGGTCTGAAATCGTTCCAGGGAAGACAAATCTTCCAGTGGATTCACCGGAAACAGGTTTTCGACTTCGAGCAGATGACCAACCTGTCGAAGGAACTGCGCAAAACGCTCACTGAGACCTGCGTAGCAGCCCAACTCACGCCAGTTGAAGGCGCGACGTCCGCCACGTCGCAAGGCACGCGCAAGGCCCTCTTCCGTTTGCACGATGGCGAAACCGTTGAATCCGTGCTCATCAGCGACCGGGAGCGCATCACGCTCTGCCTGTCGACCCAGGTTGGGTGCGCGGTGAAGTGCTCCTTCTGCGCCACGGGCCAGTCCGGATTCGCGCGCAATCTGAGCGCCGGGGAGATCGCCGAGCAAGCCCTGCACCTCGTGGCGGGCATGGATCTGGCCGGCCGCACCCCGAACATCGTCTACATGGGGATGGGCGAGCCCTTCCGCAACTACGACGCTACGATGTCCAGCATTCGCTTGCTCATGCGCAAGGACGGTCTCGGCATCGGGGCGCGCAAGATCACCGTGTCCACTGTGGGCGATCTCAAAGGGATCCAACGGTTCGCGGCGGAGAACTGGCAGGTGCGGCTCAGCATTTCGCTTCACGCCGCCAACGACGCGCTTCGTTCGCAACTCGTGCCGCTTAACAAGAAATTTCCTCTGAAGAAGCTGATGGCGGCCGTCCGCGAGTATGTCGAACAGACCAGCCGCCAGGTGACGTTCGAGTGGACCCTGCTGGGTGGCGTGAACGACCGTCCTAAGGACGTGGCGGAGCTCACGGAACTGGTGCGGGACCTCAGAGCCTCCGTCAATCTGATACCTTACAATCCGGTCGCGGAGGCGGAGTACGAGCCCCCTTCGCGCGAGAAGTGTGAGGCTTTCCGCGACGGCCTCGAAGCGCGCGGGGTCAATGCGAATCTTCGACGCGAGCGTGGGGGAGACATCGACGCAGCCTGCGGGCAGCTTCGACGACGCGTCGCGGAGAAGGGCGATGGCTGACTGGCGAGCGGGGTCAGTCCGTACCGGATCCGGATCGCGGTTCGGTAGCGAGTCCCGGGTCGATCCCCAACTCCTCCTCGAGGGAACGCTGTAGCTCGCTCAACTCAGTCTCGATCCTGAGTCTGCAAGGTTCCACAAGTTCGGGACTGTCCGACGCTGGGGGAGGAATGGGCGGGCCATAGGCCACCAGAATGCGTGCGAAGGGCTTCGGTAGCGCCAAGCGATCCCAGGAGTTCATCCGCCAGGAGGGGGTCACTGCGAATGCGTTGGGGACCACGGGCAGTTGCGTGCGTGCAGCCAACACGGCGATGCCCGGCTTGGCCACCCGGCGAGGACCCCGGGGACCGTCGAGGGTGAAGCCCACCAACTCCGTCAACCCGCAGGCTTTTTCGAGCTGTTCGAGCGCCTCGGCTCCGCCTCGTGACGAGGACCCGCGGACGGCGTGCAATCCGAACTGTTCAATCAGGCGCGTGGCCAGTTCACCGTCGAAGCTGTAGCTTGTCAAGGTGTGTCCGCTGGAGTTCTTGTGGTGAGACGCGGCGAGTCCGAGTGTCTCGTGCCAGATGGCCGCGATGCAGTGGCCGTGCGCGCGCACGGATTCGTCGTAGACGGCGCGGCCCCGCACTTCAATCCGGCACGTGGCGGCGATCATTTTCAGGATCGACGCGGCGAGTGGGGGAGCCGTCGCCAGCACAAGACGCTGCTTCGTTGTGAACCGGTTCGGGCTGGTATAGACGAGTTCGGGATGCCTCAACGCTGCTCCAGCGCTTTCATCAGCTGCCAGACGACGCGCGTGCGAGGCGTGGGCAATGCCGCCACCTGTGCACGGCGCACGATCTCGCCACTCAACGCGTCGATCTCCGTGCGCTTCCCGGCGCGGATGTCCTGCAACATGGGCGGGACGAGGCTGCCGTGCTGCTCGCAGATCTCCTCGGCCAGTTCGACCAGGCTCTGGGCGAATCGATACCCTTCGGTCGACGCGACCTTCACCGCCTCGACCACCAGGTCGCGCATGAGTTGGCGCGTTTCGGCGCTTTCCAGCAGCCGTCCGATCGCAACGTTCAACAGAGCGGCGAGCGGTTCGATACCGGCATTGATGGCTTGTCTGTGCCAGATGGTCTGACCCGGGGCCTCGGTCAGTTCCACGGCGAATCCGGATTTGCCGAGAAGCGTCACGATGGGCTCTGTCGGACACGAGGTCCAAGCCCCGAGTTTGGTCACGCCTTCGCTCGTCTGCTTCACGACACCCTCGGATACCGTCTCGCTTGCGAGCGCCGTCGTTCCCGCGACGACGCGTGCGCTGCCCACGATGGAACACAACGTTTCCACATTGCCGAGTCCGTTCTGGACTGTCAGAACCGACGCGTTGGCGGGGAACTCCAGACTTCGCGTGGCATGCGACTTCACGGCGGATAGGACCCACTCCGCATCCGACGGCACTGCCGTTACCACACGGGGCTTCGCATTGACCGAGGTCCCGTCTCGCTCGACCTGAATTCCCGATTCGGACAGGCGCGCTGCCCTCTGCCCGTCGTGGTCTACAAGGGTTACATCAGCGCCCCCCTGCGCCAGCCGGGCCGCGAACAAACACCCCATCGCACCGGGTCCGATTACCGCAACCTTCATTGCTCCACCCTTCTCGGCTTCGCGAGTGCCTTCGGCATCGCCCCTAATCCCTGCCCCATCTTACCGCGTAGCGGTGCGCGGCGCAATCCCCTCAATTCGCCTTCTTCACGTAACACCCCGCGTACTCCGTGTGTGCGCGGAGTTTGTCGCGGACGACCCGGGCGGTATTCTCGTCTGACGAGCGGCCCGCCCACACGCGGACAAGCTTCTCCGACTCCGAAACCGCCAGTTCCGCCGTCACCCCGGTCTTCGATTCGAGACCCTTCCGAAACTTCTCCGCTTGGGAGCGGTTCTTGAGTGCGTACGCAGCCACCTGCACCACATAGCCGCCCTTGCCTGATGCAGCGGTGGTGGTTGCCGATGGTTTGGTGGTCGTGGTCTCCGCGGGCTTCACCCCTTCGCCGCCGGTCGAAGGCTTGGAGGGTTCCCTGGAAGATTCGGCGGCCGTCCCCGGTTTCTCAGCGCCTTCCTTTGGCGTTTCCGTGGGCTTCTGTCCTTCGCCGCGGGGCTTCGGCGGTGCCCCCGTGCCACCGGACGGTGTCTTCGGCTCGTCTGTGGTCTCCGGAGCATCAATCGCCGTGGCAGCCTTCGGCGGCTTTGGCTTGTCCGGTTGGCCAGGTTTCGCAGCCGCCACGGTGTTCGCGGCCGGCTTCGGGGAGGATGAGTGAGGCTTGTCGTCGGCGGGTACGGGCTTCATGCCGTTTCGGGGCCTGGTCCGCGCTCCTCGCGGCGCCGGCGCTGGGACGGCTACGAACCCATCCGGCTCCCCGCCGCCAGGGACACGCTGCTGCGCGACCGCGTCCGGACGCGGGAAGGTCTGGCTACCTTCCCGCTCGCCGTCGTCGCCCCTCGGGTCGGGGACGCTTCCGGTACGGCCCTGCGCCTGCTCGTCAGGCTTGGGGGGCGAGATTGGGTCGGCCGTTTCCGGGGTCGTCTCGCGCTGCGCAAGGCGCTTGGGCTCATAGGAGTGCTGCCACCGTCCAATGGCGATGCCCAGCGTGATAAGGATGCACGAGTATACGAGCAAGATCACGATGGACACGATGAACTGGTGCGAATTCAGTTGCACCGCCGGCTTGCCCTCGTCGAGCAGCGAACTAGGCTTCTTGGTCTTCGGCTTCATCGGATTCCTGTTCCTCGGACTCCTCGTCCCCGGCGGGTTCTTCCGAATCCCCTTCCTCGGGCTCGTGACCCTCGGCGGTGTCAGATTCTGGTTTCTCCGGTTCCCCTTGCGCATCGACATCGTCGGCTCCCGGGGCCGGCTCTTCCGTCTCTGGCTCCTCGGGGGCCTCCAATTCGGCTAGCCGCACAACGAGGTCTTGTCGGCCCGCCTCCATTTCCGCGTAGGTCAGGTTCGGGTCGCGGACCTCGATCAAGCGGTCTGCGATCCGGTCGGTAAACAACGCAATCCGGGCATCGCCCTCGGCGTCATCCGACTCCTTCAATAGCCTGAATACCTTTTGCCGCCGCAACAGTTGCGCCGCGAGATACGCCGTGGCCAAACTCTTTCGGTCGTCCGCCTCCACGAGTTCGTAGAAGATCTGACGGAGCGGGGAGTAGGCCTCAGGCGGTTCCTGCCGTTCGACCTCCGGGTCGTGATAGACCGTGGACCACACAGCCAGAGATCCGCCGGCCCGTTCCTGAGTCCAGCACTCCTGCGAGTAGTCCTCTCTGCTCAGCGTCTGTTCTTCCAGACGCACCAACGACGTAACCGTTTCCCCATGTACGAAGGGACGGTCGCTCCCACTACACTTCCTGCCTGTCTTGCCAATCCGGATTTCCATGTTTTCTTACGGGTTTCCATTCACTGTACGCTTCTTCGGACCAACGATGCCGCCCCCGATCCGCAATAGATCGAGCAGCAGTTTTCGAGGAGTATCGATGACTTCCAACGCCGTGCTGGTGACTTCCAGTGCCCCCGTCACAAGGGTGACCGACACCGGCGGCACCTGCGCAAGTTCGCTTCGTGGCCGCAGTGTCGGACCCGAAACCTTGAACGCCAACTCGATATCCTGTTGGGCCAGGCGGTGTCCTTCGACGTTGATCCCCTCTCGGAGTGCCGGGATGCTCATCGCCATTTCCGGCGTCACACGCACCCTGATGTCGTAGTCCATGTCGCCTTCGGTCACAAACTGGCCGTTGCCAATCACTGTAATGCCCTCGGACCGGAGTTGCAAGTTCGGGGTCTTCACGAGGTCCTTCTTGAACTCGACATCCGACCCAAGAGACCGGAATTTCAGCGAGGGGGGGAGGGTGGCCGCCTCGCCTTCCATTTCCTCCATCTGCGCGGCAAGGTAGTCCGCGCTGAACTGCCCATCTGCCACTTCGAACGACCCCTTCCCGTCCAGCGTCCGCGGATCGTCGCTGTCTTGGGACCATGTGGCGAATCCCGTCGTCTTGCCGGTCAGTATCTCGGGGAAATTGAGGTGTTCGATCAGGTAGTCAACGGGAATCCCATCCCATTCGGTGTGCGATTCGTAGGAGTTCTCCGCCCGTTCCCGATGGTACCGTCCGGCAACCCGCCCCCCGCCATCGATCGCAGCGTCATACTTGTCCAATCCCGCGACCGCCATAGAGCCGTACCCCGTGGCCGAGAATTCCGAGCCCTTCCACGGCGGGGCTGCGATGGACTTGGCCGAAAGCGCGTACTTCCAATCCCGGTCCTTCTGGGGGTACTTCTCGTTCAGCACGGGATCGGTTCGCATCGGCACGAACCAGGTCCCGCCAAAGGGCGGAGTCGTCGCATTCTCGATTGTCAGATCGAGCTTGCCGCTGCGATCCTCCTCATTGTTCACCATTTCACTCTCGACATAGGCCCCTCTCACGTCAAACCCGTGTTCGGCCCCGTCTGCGCGGAGCTGAAGCTCGTCCACCTCGCACCCCATCGTGTTCATCCAATGGGCGCGGTCGTCTTCCAGGCGGCGCCACTCGTGAAACCCGTTCGTCGCAGTCCCTCCGGTGATGGTGAAAGGGAGCCGGAGGCATTTGCCTACGGTAACCACGTCCATGCGCTCCGAATCGGACCGGGCGAGCTTCAGGATCCACCGTGTGCCGTTGTGGGCCAGTTCGACGTGGGATACGAGCGCTGAACCGGCCAGACTGGTTTCCGCGTCCAACACAATGCTCTTCCGCGGCGCCATCTCTACGTGGGCCGTCGATGTCGCCCCGATGCCGATGGGTTTCAGAAGCCACCAGTCGTATTCGACGCCCAGTTGAGACCCGTCAACGAACGCATCCGCGACATACAGGTCCGGGGCGAGCGTGACCTTCGCGCTGAGCGATGCCGACCCCATGAGTTCGGTCTTCTTGATTGAAGTGCCCAGAGGCGTGTCTTCTACCCCTGTGAGCGTTCCGTCCAGCGTGGCCGCGCCCTTTCGTGTCTTCAGATTGTACGTCGCTGAGGCCACGAAGGGTTGCCCCGCGATGTCAGCGGTCACGCGGCCGGCCTCAAGCGTATCGCCCGTCAATGTGACCGACCCGGAGAGACGCGTCGCATTCACGCTGGTCATGTCGTGCGTCACGGAACCGTCCTGGATGATGGCGGAGGCTCGGACGGCGCTCTCGGCCGAATTCCACGATGCTGTTATGGGACCGAGGCGCACCGTACCAGCGGGAAACTCCTTCTTGCGCGGTGTGAATGACACCTCCGCACCCGCAAGCGCCGCATCCGCCGCGAGGACCCGATCCTCCCATGTGCCTGTCAGCGATAGGGTTACCTCTGGTTCCTCAAACAGAGCCTCGTAGGCACCGTACTTGGGCAGCACTTCGTCCGCGTACCGGGCCACCGCACGGTCCAGAGGCAACCGGCCGGCTTGCGCCCGGAGGTTGAACCGCGGCGTGCCCGTCGCCAGACTCACCGACCCGTTTACGTTCGCCTCCAGTTGATCGCACTCGACCTGGAACATATTGACCGTGATGGACTTGCTGGGTAGATCGTACGTAACGAATGCAGTCAGAGCGCCCTCGACGGGGTCCAGGAAGCCTTCGGCCGCATCCGCATACAGACCTTCGAATTCGGCCGTGAGCGACGCGTCCACGTCCCGCCCGGGTCGCCCTTCCACGCGGATCCGTGGGTGAACTGTGCCTCGTGCGCCGAATTGGGCGATCCGTGGGTAGAGGTCCTGCACATCAACCGCGCGCAGGTGCCCGAGGTCCAAGTCCACATCGTAGTTGCCTTCCGGTGCGACCTGGACAGAAGCCTGCACGCGGCGGGTGGGGTCGCCATCCACCAAGCCGGCCAACGTCGCGCTCAACTGTCCGGTTTCGGGCGCGCGCGCGACATCAAACGACAATCCGGAAACGGTCACCGGACGCGCCAGGGCCGGGTCGGCCACGATGACGGTGCAATTCTTTCCCAGCAAACGGTTTGGGAGAGCCCCGACCGCCTGGGCGCCGCCGGAGCGAGGGCGGAAGGTGGGGGAGGACGACCGCCAGGACTCGCCTTCCTCGCGGACCACGCGCACCACGGCCCCGTCCGCCTGGATCCGTTCGACCGTGAGCTCCCCGCTGAACAAGCCCACCAAGTCGATGAAAATGAGAACTTCGGGCACTTGCACGTAGAGCATGGGGCCGGCGGGTGTCTGGAACGAGGCGTCGAATCCCTCGATACGGAATCCTCGGAGCCCGGTGACAGAGACAGCCTCCATGGCGACGCGCGTCCCCGTGCGCCGCTCCACGCGATTCAACACGTCTCCGCGAAGCGACTCAAGTCTGTACTTCGTGAACAGGGCCGTGCCTGTGAAGATAGCCGTCAGCACCAGCAGTGCCAGCAACCAGAACCGGGCGTATCGACCGTAGCGCACGTCCCTCGATGGACCCTGCTGTCGTGTCTCGGTGATTATCGGCGCCTATTCCTTATCCGGTGCGTCCTCTTCCTCGGCCGGGGCTTCGGAGGAGGCCCATTGTAGTCCGCGTGACTCCAGGATGCGAGCGCGCAACCGGTCGACGACTTCGGGGTTCTCACGCAGGAAATTCCTGGTGCTCTCGCGGCCCTGGCCCAGGTTCTCACCGTCCATCGAGAACCATGAGCCGCTCTTCTGAATGAGCTTGTCTTCTATGGCGAGATCCAGGATATCGCCCTCTTCCGAGATGCCTTCGTTGAAGAGAATCTCGAATTCGGCCTTCTTGAAGGGCGGGCTCAGCTTGTTTTTCACGACCTTGGCCCGGACCCGGTTGCCAACATCCGCATCCCGTTCCTTGATGCCCGCGATGCGGCGTACGTCAATCCGCATGCTCGAATAGAACTTCAACGCCCGGCCGCCCGTGGTGGTTTCCGGACTCCCGAACATTACCCCGATCTTCTCGCGGATTTGGTTGATGAAGATCACCAGGGTGCGGGAGCGGCTGATCGCCGCGGTCAACTTGCGCAGGGCCTGCGACATAAGCCGCGCCTGGAGTCCCATGTGGCTGTCGCCCATATCGCCTTCGACCTCGGCCTTGGGAACCATCGCCGCCACGGAATCGATGACAATGATGCTCACCGCGTTGCTTCGGACCAGCGTCTCGCAGATTTCAAGCGCTTGTTCGGCCGTATCCGGCTGAGAAACAAGGAGGTTGTCGATGTCCACCCCGATCTTCCCCGCGAACCCCGGGTCAAGGGCGTGCTCGGCGTCGATGTAGCAGGCGATGCCGCCCTGTTTCTGGGCGTTAGCCACTACATGCAGCGCCAGCGTCGTTTTTCCGGAGGATTCGGGTCCAAATACCTCCACAACCCGGCCTATCGGGAGACCTCCCAAGCCAGTGGCGATGTCCAGGGAAAGACTTCCCGTTGAAATGGACCCCACTTTCTGCGCGAAATGGTCGTCACCAAGGCGCACCAAGGTACCGCGGCCGAATTGTTTCTCCAACTGGCCGACAGCGATATCAAGAGCCTTGTTCTTGGCAGTTTCTTCTTTGACGGGCATGGGCATTCTCCTTACCATGATGCACTGAACAAATTTTCACCACGGCCCTATCTTGCCACAACCCCCGCGCCGTGTCAAGACCCAGCCTCTCCTTGGCTGCGTATTGTAGATCCTTCCACGCCAAATGTCCATGAACATCGTGCCTAGGGCAGCGAAAAGCCAGGTTCCGCTACTCGACGCCCTGACCCACCGCCTCAGGTCATGTCACCAGGCCGGAAGGGCCTCCGCCGGACCGTGTCCAGATGATGCCGCATTCCGCTTCCACACCACTCCAAGGATGTCGCCAACTCAGTCGCTCGAATACGCGCGTCCGTTCCCACGCTTGGTCGACCCAGAGGCATCAGGGACGGTGAAGTCCCAACAGCGTTCACAAATGTCCTGATTCATTGCTGTAATCCATAGTTAACATTCAGAGTGGCTAGGCTTCGTGGCGCCTCCTGAGCCAGATTCATTGATTCCAGCGCATAGTAAGAGGAAATTGGTTGACACGAATCCTGTGTATGAAATCAGCTCGTCGGTCATATTGCCAGCCAGGAACGATTTCTCATCGTATTTTCAGATAGCGGATTTCGGGCGTCCCGAAATCCGCGAATTATGCGCAAGCGCATTCCTCTTAGTTCTGTCAAGAAAAAGAGACTGAGTCAGAGGAACGGACCACGGCAAGGGAGCCGCGGGGCTCGCGTCACCTTTTCTCGACTTCCATGGGGCGTCCTCAGCAGAAAAACGAGGGAAGGAACCGGGGGAGAGGTGATACCCCTCGACAATATCGACCGTGTTCGGTCCCATGCACCGACGAGGGACGGGAGGGCAGTTACTCGAAGGCGCACAGCACCGGTGGTGGCGGAACCGCATCACGAGACGCGCCGACCCTGCCGTAGGGTCCATTTGGCCGACTTCCCTCCCTGCCCGAAGAGCGCCCTGGTGCCGACGTGCCCCTGTCGGCGATCTTCATCAGCGCTTGGCACCCATCGGAGCGCACACTCACGAGCATACGGGCGGCCCAGACCAAGATGCGTTGACAACGATGGGGGAGGGTGGTATGATGATGCCCGTACCGAGCGGGATTAACTCAGTTGGTAGAGTGCCAGCTTCCCAAGCTGGATGTCGCGGGTTCGACCCCCGTATCCCGCTCCATTTTTTTGTCTGGACGCCTCCTCACTCCCCTTGTTTCAAATTGCCTCTTCCATCCAGGCGATTCTCCAGCGCTCGATATTGGCTCACCGCATCACTCCTCAAGCTTCGTCTTCTCCTGATATGCCCCATTTGCCGACGGATCAGCGCGATTCAAAACCACTGAAAATCCGGACAAGCCAACACAGATACGAACTTGGATTATGGGCGCAAGAGAATCAACACGAGTAGGTTGCAAGGAAACACTCATCTGATGCGTTAGGTATAGATATGACAGGGATCCAAGCGGTCAGAAGAGAGGATTTCTGCATTGCGCCTGTCTCATTAAGAGACAGAGGCCGGATACTGACCGAGCATGGCGATCCATTATTGAACATAATATATATTATCGGACGTTGTGCTCGCTGCTGGCATTCGCCCCTGCTGGTGAGCAATTCTCGCGTCACGCTAAGAATTTGGTGCGCTGCAGCTCTCTCCCCGCCTCAACGACTATCTCGGGAAGGCCTGCGTGGCGCAAGAAAAGGATTGGCTGGGTGCGTGAGTTGGCGGTGTGTGGCGCCCTTACCGGCCGCCGGGCAGCTTGCGGAGCTTGGGTCCTTGAAGGCTGGTGCGGAGCTTTGACGCGAGGTGCTCGAGCGCCTCGGAAAGATCGGTCTCGTCTTGCTGTCTCGCCGCCTCGAGCTTGGCGACTTCCTGGGCGAACGAAAACGCGGCCTCCAGGGCAAACATCTGGGTGTTCACACGGCGGCTGCGGCCTTCAATCTCCTGGATTCGGTCGTTGACGCGGTCGACGATGCGCTGTGTGGTCTCTGCGTCCCGCCAAATCGGGACCGTAATGGATATGCCGGCGATGACGACATTCAGGCGT
This sequence comes from bacterium, assembly GCA_024231375.1. The sequence continues at coordinate 11,491 of JAAEQP010001544.1, forward strand.
GTTGGTTCACGCTCGCTCATGACCGAAGCTCCTCACCCAGCGCCTTCGCCTGCCCGAGAACCGCGGTTAGGCGCTCACGAAGCCCCTTGAGGGCTCCGCGAAGACGTTCGTTCTCGGTCTCGGTAGACTCGGCATTCTCGGATAGGTCAGAGAGAATGCTGAGTTCCTTCTGCTGACGCCAGGCTTCGGTCTGAAGCGTCTCGCGCTCCTTGGCGGTCTGCGTGGCGTCTTCCCGAAGGCTGTCCAGATGTCCGCCGAGGCGCTCTATGAGTTCCTCGATGTCCTCTAACTGCCTTTGGTGATTAGGGTTCAACGAAGCTCAGCCTGATAGGATTTCTGCAACGCTTTGAGGATCTTGTCCCACATCTTCTGGGTGTTCTTGTCGGTCAGTGTACGCTCCGGCGACTGGAACACCAAGCTCAAGGCGACGCTCTTCTTCCCTTTTGGCACCTGCTTGCCCGTGTAAATGTCGAAGATATCGATTCGTTGAAGCAGATTTCCGCCCGCTTTCTGTGCCGTCTGGAGGATCTCGCCTGCGGGCACTGATTCATCCACGAGCACAGCCATGTCGCGCAGGGACGGTGGGAACTTGGCGAGTGACTGGAATGTCGATTCTGGCGCTTCGGAATCGAGTATCTCGCACAAGTCGACCTCCAGAAGGTAGACTGGACGCTCTAACTCATAGTTTTGTATTGCCTTAGGCGTGACCTCGCCGTAGGTGCCCACGGCCTTTCCGTCCACTGCAATCTCGCAGGCCCTGCCGGGAGCCATTCCTGG
>JAAEQP010001545.1 GCA_024231375.1 bacterium
CCCCCTCGCTCCACGCAGAATGATCCGGTCCTTGGTCCAACGGTCGCGGTACCACGTACACGCCTCGAAGGTATCGTTCAAGTCATTCATCCGGTCGGCCAGCATCGCCCGGAACCGTTCCATCGTTTCGACATGCTCCGGCGATTCCGCCAAGTTCATCATCTGATACGGATCGGCCACGTGACCGAACAGGAGTTCCTCTCCGTCCACGCGGCACTTCGCGTAGGTGTACTGCTTGTCGCGCAACGCGCGCCACTCGTGGCCGTCTGTCCAGGCGGCGCAGGCCCCCATGTTCTGAAGCAGCGCGGCTTCGGGTTCCGCCCCACTCCTGCCCAGCGCGCAATGACTGAGGTCCGCGCCCTCGACATCGCTGTGGATGTCGAGCCCCATCAAGCCGAGCACCGTCGGCATGATGTCGGGCGTTCCGAGACACGCGTCCGACGCGGCTTTCTCCGGGACATGGCCCGGCCACCGCATGAGGAACGGGATGCGGCACGCCTCTTCATAGAAGATGTTCTTGGCGCGACGCCCCTGCGCGCCGAACATCTCGCCGTGGTCGGATGTGAACACGATGACGGTATTGTCGCCCAGGCCGGCCTTGTCGACGGCGTCGACGAGACGCCCGAGGTTCCAGTCCAGGTTGGCCGTCATGGCGTAGTAATTGCGCCGCCACGTATCGAGTTGCTCGCGCTCGCCCGGTCTGAGGCTTCCCCACTTGTCGGCATAAGGATCGTTTTCGTCCTTGTAGTTTGGCGGATTGGGAAACGACACGTCCTTGAATTGCTCCC
>JAAEQP010001546.1 GCA_024231375.1 bacterium
CAGGCGGCGCCGGGTACATCGGAAGCGTCGTAGTCGAGCAACTTCTGGCTGCGAACGAAGAAGTTGTAGTCTACGACAATCTCTACGCGGGCCATCGTGCCGCGGTAGACCCCCGGGCCACTTTCATCGAGGGCGACTTGCTCGATGGGCCGCTGCTGCTTCAAGTCCTCAAGGAACAGAACATCGAGACGGTCATGCACTTCGCGGCCCACGCGCTGGTCGGAGAATCCGTCACCAATCCGCAGAAGTACTTCGAAAACAACGTCGAGGGTTCCCATTCCCTGATGAAGCGGATGGTGGAGGCCGGTGTGCCCCGCCTGGTGTTCAGTTCAACGTGCGCCACCTACGGGTACCCCGAATCGGTACCCATGACAGAAGCCCTGCCCACCAATCCCATCAACCCCTACGGCTTGTCCAAACTCATGATCGAGCAAATGCTCCAGTGGTACACCCGGGCCTATGACTTCCGTTACGTGGCCCTGCGGTACTTCAACGCATGCGGCGCGACCAAACTCCATGGCGAGGCCCACGACCCGGAAACCCACCTCATTCCCAACGTCTTCCTGGCCGCCGAGGGGCTTCGCGATCACCTGACCATTTTCGGCAACGACTACGACACGCCCGACGGCACCTGCGTCCGCGACTACATTCACGTAGAAGACCTCAGCGACGCCCACCTGCGCGCCAAGGACTACCTGCGCGACGGCGGGGCGTCGGACTTCATCAACCTAGGGACCGAAACCGGAAATTCCGTGCTCGAAGTCATGCAATCCGTCGAGCGCGTTACGGGGAAGGAGGTTCCTCACGTACTGTCGGACCGCCGTCCCGGCGACCCTGACCGGCTCGTCGCCTCAGCCGACAAGGCCCGCACGGTGCTCGGCTGGGAAGCCAAGAAATGCGACATCGACCTCATCGTGCGTGACGCCTGGGATTGGCGTCAGGCCCATCCCAACGGATACAACGATTAGCCACCCCGAACTGTCAAGGAGAAGACCGTGAGCATCGATATCCAGAGCGCAAAGAGCAAGTTTGAAGCCCACTTCGGCGCGCCAGCGCAGATCGCCGTGCGCGCACCGGGCCGCGTCAACATCATTGGCGAGCATACGGACTACAACCATGGCTTCGTGCTTCCCATGGCTATCGAGTGTGAAACCCTGATCCTTGCCCGGCCCACCGGTGATTCCTCCCTTTCGGCCTATGCCGCCAACCTTGACCGGACGGCCACCGCTTCTTTCGACCAACTTGTGCGCAACCCGGACGAACCCTGGATTGATTATGTCGTTGGGGTCGCCCGTGAACTGGCCGCACTCGGCAAACCCCTTGCTGGCGCCGAACTCATGATCATGGGCGACGTGCCCATCGGGTGCGGCCTCAGCAGTTCCGCCAGTCTCGAAATGGCCGCGCTCACTATGTTCGAGAAGCTTTCGGACTTCGTCATTGAGGGGGCCGACGCGCCCCGCCTCGGCCAGCGCGTCGAGAATGACTTCCTCGGCCTGAGCACGGGGATCATGGACCAATTCATCTCGCACGCGGGCAAGGCCGGGCACGTCCTCTTCCTTGATTGCCGTTCCTTCGACTACGAACTCGTGCCCGTCGCCTTTGAGGAAGCCCGCTTCGTCGTGGCCAATACGGGCGTGTCCCGTGGCTTGACCGCTTCCAAGTACAACGAGCGGGTTGCCGAGTGTAACGAGGCTGTGAAGGGCATGGCCGCCCGTCTCGGCAAGGACGGCACTCACCTGCGCGACTTCACTCTCGAAGATCTCAATGCATGCCAGTCGGACCTGCCGGATACCGCATTCCGCCGCGCGCGCCACGTTATCACCGAGGACGGCCGCACCAAGGCCGCCTGCGCCGCCATGCGCAAAGGCGACGCAGCCGTGCTCGGAGAACTCATGAACGGGTCCGACAAGAGTCTGCGGGTCGATTACGAGGTCACCTGCCCTGAACTTGATGCCATGACCGCCATTGCCCGTGACTTGCCGGGCTGCTACGGATCGCGTATGACAGGCGCCGGATTCGGCGGCTGCACCGTGAGTTTGG
>JAAEQP010001547.1 GCA_024231375.1 bacterium
CCAACAACCTATACGCACGCCGCACGCGCCACTGGTATGGCGCATCAGGGCACGCCGTGGGTTGGGGGTCTGTACGCGGAGTCGTGTCCAACACCCTCTTCCCCGAGCAGACGTGGTGGGACGGTTGGCTGGATCCCTTTGGGCTCCAGGCCGGCCAGTTCCAGGATTTTCACAGTGTGAGCACGGAACGCTGGTATTCCGGGATCGCCGGTGTGGACGACAGTAGTTTCGATTCCGTGCATTTTCCGTATGAGACCGTACCGTTTTTCAATGCGGATTTCGACGTGCCGCCGTTGGGGCCGCGCTCAAACTTCTACACGAGTATTCCCGCGCAGCCGGGACTTCCTCAGTTGAGCACGTGGCCGGGTGTTCTAGGGACCGGACAGTATCCGCGCGAATCCGACTGGCCTGTCGCCTCCAAGAATACGCGGTACCTCAAGCAGCACATCGACCCGTTGAGTCTTCCCACCGCCATGCTGGGCATCAACCTGGCCGGCGCGGACGACGTCGTCGTGAATCAGTTCAGTCGGCTCAGATTGCAGCAGTTCACGGTCGCCCTCTGGGGTCCGGACTTCACGCCGTCCGATCTGCTTGCGCTTGACGAGAATGGCACGTCGTCCAATTCCGGCGTTGTTCTTGTGGAAGACTCCAGCGGCGACGGTGTCTTCGGCAATGGCCTCAACCCGGTCGATCCCCTGGCTGTCGACCAGACCGTCACGCTGAACGATTTGGCCTGGCAGACCGTGCCACAGTATGTCGATGTCAGCGGCGATGGTATTGCCGATGACATGAACGGCGACGGCGAGCTGACCGAGGACGACAAGGCGTGGGTGTTGAAGTTCAAGATCGCCGACACCTGGGATGTCCCGGTCATAGACGGCGCCGGAGGTAATGTCGGAAGCGCCAAGTCGCTCAGAGACGATTCAAGAGATGCAGGTTCGTTCCTGGTCGCCAACGGCCAAAGATCGGGTGGCTCAGCGACGAGGCAGGCGACTTTGCTTGCCGACGGCAGCGGCTCTTTGGCTGGCGACAGTTCAGATGGCGCTTCCGACGGCCTAGTGGTCAGTAAGCGCGGCAAAGGGTACTGGCGCCAAGAGCCGCAGACGGTCGATGTGAGCAAGACGACGTCCACCAAGGCGATTGGCCCGAGTGGCAACGCGGGCCCGGACCTGTTCATAGCGGTGCGCACGTCCGACACGCTGTCTCGTTTTGAGCAGTTCCGTGCGTTCGTGCCGGCCCATGCGCCGGCGCGTCTGCCGGCCGAAGCGCCTGGCACGGAGACCCGTGCAGGACTTGAGTTCACGCCTCAGAATCCCGTGAGTTTCGGGGTCTACAAGAAGTTCCATCCCGAAGAGGGGCCGGTCCAGGAGTTCTTCGGACCCAAGTTCGCCCAAGGCAGTCTGCCGGACGAGCTGTATGAGCCCTATCTCTTTGGATTCGACCTCATCGAGGCGAACGTATACTGTGACATTCAGGATCTCGCGGGCACGGGCCAATCGGTGTTCCCGGACAGCGGCGACATGCCTGTCCTGGGCATCGACCTGTCCACGAACCGCGGCAACGACGTGGGCACGCTGGCGTCCGGAATGGCCGGCGTGGGTGGCGCGAGTGCGTTCACGGTGGTCGGCGCCGCGTGGGCCGCAGGCGCGTACACGGGCTGTTTCCTGATTGACAACCAGTACGAGTCGTACGAGATCACCGGAAACAACGCCAACACGCTGTTCCTGCGTAGCGGCACCCCGCGCAACGGCGCGTGGTTCATCGCGTGCAACCCGACGTTCTTCGAACAGTTGATTGTCGAGTTCTACGACGTGGATCAAGACGGGGCCTTCAACATGTTGGAGGACCTTCTCCCGTTCAACATCGACCAGACCGTGAGCGGGGTTGCGCTCTACCGCGACAACGACCTGAACCCGGCCAACACCAACGGCGTATTCGATGCGGGCATCGACATTCCCGTTCCGCTGGACTATCCGCCGTTCCAGATCGGTCAGGTTGGTGAACCTGAGAACCAGGTGATGTTCGTGTTTTCCACGCCGGGTACGGACAACGTGCCGCAGGCCTTGGAGAACCAGACGCGTCACCGCCAGTGGATCCCCGATTCCCTTGGGACCGCGCTGACCGCGGCCGAGAAGGGACCGGATTTCTTCGTGGTGATTCGCACCTCGAGCGAAGCTGACTTGGGTGACGACTTCCGGGTCGCGGTGGTATCCCTCGGCCCGAACACACCGACGGAACCGGACCCCGACACGTGGCCTCCGCCACCGCTGACACAGGCGGGTGAATTCGACCTGTTCAGCGAGTTCCCGTGGGGTTACCGCGGCGTGGGTCTGATCACCTTCTTCTCGGCCGTGAGCCAGCCCGAGGCGTACTACGCAAAGGGTGTGCCGGAAGTCGACGCGAGCGGATTCAACTGGGTGCGGTCGCAGGTCAACAAGTCCGAGCAGACCGGCACCCTCACGCTGAGCGAGAAGATACCGACGTTGGAAGACGTCATCATCTCGTCCGTCGCGCCAACGACCTTGCCGAAGATCACGCCTGTGGGCGGGTTTTCCATCACCATCAACGGGTCCGGGTTCGGCACGACGCCCGCGGTGGTGCTTGACGGGTTCACGTTGACGGTGACTGCAGCGTCCGACACCCAGATTGCCGCGGTGATTCCGGGCGGCGTGACGTTGGATGCGAACAGCGACCTGATCGTCATCTTGTCAGTGACCAATCCGTCTACGAGCGAGTCGGGAACGTACGACAGCTTCACCATCTCGACCGCCGACCCGTCGTTGACGCCCAGCGTCTCGACCGTTTCGCCCGATCGCGGCGGCGCGTCGGACTTCCCAGTGGCCATCCTCGGTGCGAATTTCGACGACCCGCTGGTGTTCTTCGGCGTTACGTCGGTGCCGGTCCAGTCGTGGACGCCGACACGCATCGACGTGGGGTTCCCGATAGGCGGGATTGCCGTGACCGGCGCGCTGGACGTGACGGTCAGGAATCAGAGCACCAGTCTGTCGGACATCCTGATCGACGGGTTCACCTACGTGAATCCGCCCAGCGGCACGCCGAAGGCCAGTTGCTTCATCGCAACCGCCGCCTACGGCACACCGCTTGCGGGCGACCTGGACACGTTCCGGGCTTTCCGCGACCGCGTTCTGCTGAAATCGGCCGCCGGCACCGCGCTGGTGGACGTGTATTACACGACGAGTCCGGCCATTGCCGACTACGCCGCGGCGCATCCCTGGTTTGCGGGCGCCTTGCGGGTCGTGTTGACGCCGGTGGCGTGGACGTTGCGCCAGCCCGTCTGGGCGCTTGCGATGCTGCTGTTGGCGTTTGGGGCGGGCCGGGTGGTCCGCCGCCGAACGCGCGCGTATCGGGCGCGGGCTTGAGATGACCGTTTAGGGTACTACGCTGAATACCAGGACCCGTGACGCGGGGGCGCTGGGGAAAAAAGGGAGTTCAGCTCGTGAAGACGACGACAACGCGCGTGGTGCTGGCGATTGCTGTGTGCCTCGGGGGATGGTTCGCGTGCGCACCCGATGCTCAGGCGTTCTACCCCACCGGCTTCTTTGACTCCGCGGGAGAACTCATCTACCCGCGCTGGGACTTCAACTACATGGACGTCAACGGCGATGGGGATATCGCCGACACCATCCAGTCCGACGAGGGAGTCGAGTTCCACTTCGAGGGTGGCGCCAACGGCTTCACTGCCTCTGAGAAGACAAAAGTCATTGCTGGGCTTGAGGTGTGGGAGAATGTTTCCACAGCCTATATAGCCTTCCGTTTCGGACAAGATATCTCCGATCCGTTGGAACTGGATCAAGGCTTCGACAATATCGACTTCATTAACTGCATAGCCATTCAGGTTCCGGAAGACCCGAATCAGATTGCTATAGGCTCCTTCGTCAACAACTTCGTCACTTGGGCCGCTGAAAACGTGACTATCACGATCGGCGGCGTGCAGGTTAACGTCCCCAAGGGACAGATCGTCGATTCAGACATGGTGTTCGATGGTGTCCGTACTCGGGCTCGCGAACAGGACCTTGGGTTCGGTTTCACGGGCTTGGCAGTTCTGGGGGGCGGCACGAACCTAGGCATCGGATACAGCCCTTGGAACAACTACGATGAAGCGGCCTCACAGGCGGCTGGGGTCAACATTGAGAAGCGTGTGGTCAATATTCGCGATGCCTCAGGCCAGTTGCAGGCGGTGGGTGTCACACCCACGATGCACGACGACTGGTCACACTACGATCTCGGCAACGGCATCCTCGCGGATTCCTTCGAAGACTTGGCTCCTGACGATATTGCAGCGATAACTTTTCTCTATCCCCGCACGGGAGGCAACTTCTTCTCTCTATCGCAGCAGGCACGAACAACCACGCGGCAGGGATTCCCGTCCGCGCAAATCGCTGGCGGTCATATCATGGCGTGGTGTGATACGGACAACAATGCGGCGTCTGCGCGCGTCCCGTTCATTGATACCCTAACCGGCCTGTATGAATCCGAGTCAACGTTCAAGGGGTATTTCGTCCTCCGCAATCTATTCACGCAACTGGAGAGCTCTGGCGGTCTGACGTTCCCCGCGACGTACACCATGTCCTGTGCGGAATTTGAACCGGAGATTTTTGACCAGAGCCAGTACCTCTATACCGGTCCCGGTTTCGGCTTCGACACGTTGTTCCCGTCTCAGGTATTCCGTGAGGGCGGCAACATCTTTGGACTGGAGAATGTGGACCAGGGCACGCCCCTCAAGTTTGACCTGACGCGGCGCCAGATTGTCAGCGTGAATTCTGGCAAATCGCTGGACGTGATGCTGGCGGGCGGGAAGCCCATGTTCGGCGACCAGAACGAGACGTGCCCGTTGAACGTGACCGTGGCCGGATTGAAGACCATGCACGGGCCGAACGCCTTGCGCGGGTTCCGGGATTCCGTCCTGCTGAACAATGCGGTCGGTGTGGCTGTGATGGATGCGTACTACCGCGCCTCGCCCGCCATGGCGCAGTTCCTGTTGCGGCACGGGCGCGTGCTGGCGACGGCGCGCACCTTTGCGCGATTCGTTGAATGGGTCTTCGTCCATCCGCTGGATACGTCTATCGGCATCGCCGCGTTTGCGGCGTTGGCCTGCGCCCTTCGCGTCTGGAAACGGTCGCGCGCGCAGGTGGTTGCGGGCATGGTCCTGCTGGGCGTGGTGTCTGGCTTGGCCGCGCCGGCCGGTGCCCAGTCCCTCTACAAGAGCATTGAGGACCACGTCGCGGTTTCGCACACGATTGTCACCGGAACCGTCACCGCCTTCGACAGCCATTGGAGCGCGGACGGGATGCGGATCGAGACGGATATCAGCATCAAGATCGACGATGCGGTCAAGGGCAAGGCCAACAAGGGCGGCCTGGTCCATCTAACCCTGCCGACGGGCCGGGCAAGCGGGTTGGTGCGGTACTGTCCTCAGTTGCCTGAGTTCGCCGAAGGTGAAGAAGTGCTGCTGTTCCTGAAGGACGGGAAACGGTACAACCTCAGCGTGACGGGCGGCGTGACGGGCAAGTACCGGATTCGCACCGACGAAGAAACCGGCGAGAAATACGTGTACCCCGGTTCGCGGGCCAACGCGCTTCGGTTCAAGAAGGCGATGGACGCGATCAAGGCCCAGAAGGCCGCCGAGACGGGCGAAGAAGCCCCCGAGCAGGTCGATGAAGCGCCCAAGACGGTCACGGTCGACGACTTCAAGGACTACTTGAAGGACATCGACCAGCAACAGATGAAGGCGCGGAAGTAGCGCGTCGCTTCAGTAGACGATTCTCAGCCCCCGGCACAGGGTTCAGCCCTTGCCGGGGGCTTCTTCGTGGGGGGCGGAAACCGGGCCATCAGATTGGATGTCTCTCTGGTTGCGTGTCCGGTTGTAGCGCAGGCGTCTCGCCTTCATTCTTGCGTGGAATACTGAGAAGATGCAGGCGAGACGCCTGCGCTACAAGAAGGTCCCGTCTCAGCAGGATAAGTACCCAAGCGCCCTCATGGGGTTCTTGTAACCATTTCTATTGTAATGGCTTGTGCCTGATCGGCTTGCCTGCGTCCTAGCTTCTGACGGTACCCCACCGCCCCAGGCCGTTTTCGCCTCGCTCCATTTCCCTCTAGACCGCGAGCACGTCAACCCTGTACGCTGTTACATCGTTATCCACATACGTTGACAGATCTTACTCGGTCCGAGCCCGTCCCTGTGGGGAGACGGGCGGGATAGGGTGTGTTTGACAGGGCTTGGCCCGGTCTGTAGCGTGAATTATCGTCCGATTGCTGTGAACGTCGTGAAGGAGGATCGATGCTGAAGGGGTTGCTGATCCGCCAGGTGTTTCTTGCCGTTGACTTGGCCCTTGCCGGGTTGATGGTGTTCGTGGTGTACCTGGTGGTGATGCAAACGTTCGGGACCAAGGAAGATGTGCTCGCGGAAGGCGGCCCAGGCGCCAGCCTTGTCTTGGGGGACGATCTCGACATCGACACGCCAGGACCCCGCAACCAGTACGATGGATTGGTGGCCAGCGGACTGTTCGGTGACGCGGCGTCTCTCATAGGGCCTTCGGTCGGGCCTGTGGAGGAGCCCCCTCCTACCGAGGCCGAGGCGCCCAAGACGCTCCGCCTCTGGGGAACGGCGACCTTTCAGGAGCGCGCCGCGGCCGTCATCGAGAACGCGGCCGCCAAGACGGTGAAGAAGATCAACACGTTTTTCGTGGGGGATCCGGTGACCGAGGTGCATACCTTGATCGAAGTGTATCCGCGGAAGGCCGTGCTGATGAATTCGCAGTTGAACCAGCGCGAGATTCTTGAGATGGCCGCGGACGACGCTCCTGTGATCCCGCAGGCCACAGCCGTTAGCCGCGCCGATGCACGCCGCAATCAGGGGGCTCGAGGGTATTCCACCGTCTCGCGCAACGAAGTGGTGACCGAAATGAGCGTCAAGGGGGACGCGCTGGTGAAGGCCGCGCAACCGCGCATGGCCACCGACGACGCCGGGAACATCATCGGTATCACATCGGACAACCTGAACAACGTCCCCTTGGCGAAGAAGGTGGGTCTGAAGAGCGGCGACATCGTGCAGTCGGTCAACGGGATCACGATCGACAGCGAGGATCGCATCGCTGAGATCTTCCATCGGTTTCAAAATGCTACGGTCTTCCGGCTCGGGGTTCTCCGGGGCGGCAAGCAGGAAATGCTGAACATCAAATTGGAGTAACAGGATCGCCATGGTACTCACACTTCAAGGTATCCGCGCAACGATGTGCGCCTGCGCCGTGCTGATCGGCGCGGTCGCGGGAGGCTGGGTCGCGGGGCCCCGCGCAGCCGCACAAGACGCCGAAGGCGTCAAGGCCTCCACCGCCGACGTGGGCGCGTCGGATCGCAAGGTGGCCACCGAGGTGCCACGACCGACGCCTGCGGGCCCGCGCCGCAATGCGGTGAAGCCCGCACCCGCCGACCGGGTGTCGACCCCGCCGCCAAGCGCCCGGCCGGCCGCCACCAATCGAATCCCGGCGACACCGAATCTGCCGATGGTGTCCGACGAGGCGATCCAGGCCGAGGCGGGACAGCCCTTGTTCCTGGACTTCCAGGAAACGGACCTGCTTCTGGTCATCAAGGCGATTGGCGTGGCCACCGGCAAGAATTTCAACTTGGACCCGACCATCGCGACCCAGAAGGTGACCGTGGTTTCCAACGAACCGGTTCCGCCGGAACTGGCCTATGAGGTACTCGAAGCGATTGTGGCGTCCAAGGGCGCGCAGCTCATTCCCAATGTGGACGGACACATCGTCGACGTGGTCCCCGTTGGCAAGGGCTTCGAGAAAGCCGACACCGTTACGGACATCGAAACCCCGCCAGTCGGCTACGACCGTCTGCACACGTACATCGTCGGCGTGAAGCATGCCGACGCCACGGAGTTGTCGACCATTCTCAAGACCCTGGGATCGGAGAACTCCCGGGCGGACGCGTACGGCGTGACCAACACCCTGATCCTGACCGATACGGCCTCCGGCATCAACAACATGCTGGAGTTCCTGCGCGAAGTGGACGTGCCGGGCTTCGACGAGGTGATGGAGATCTTCCCTCTGAAATACGCGCGTGCCGAAGTCCTCGCCACGCAGGTGCAGGACGTCCTGCTTGGGCCTGAAGGGGAGGGGTCTGCCGTGCCAACGGCGCAATCCGTCCGGCAGGCCGTGGTTCGTCCGGGCCGCGCCGCCCCCCCCTCGATGAAGAACCAGACCATTGTGGGCCAGCGTCACGAGAGCCTGCGTCTCGTGGCGGATGAGCGGTTGAACGCCGTCATCGTCGTGGCGACCGAAGGCATCATGGAGCGGGTCCGTGATTTGATCGACCGGCTCGACACCCATACGCCGGTTGAGTCTCAGAACATTCACGTGTACCACCTGCTCAACGCCGACGCCGAGAAGGTCGAGGAGGCCCTGTCGGGATTCTTCGAATCGACGACGCCGCGCCAAGGCGGCAGCGGGCAGGGCGGGGGCGCTCAAGCCGGACCAAGCGGCGAGGTGCAGCCGTTCGAGAAAGAGGTTTCGATCACGCGGTACGATCAGACGAACGCGCTGCTCATTCTCGCCGCACCGCAGGATTACAAGGTCATTGAGACCATCATTGCGAAGCTCGACGTGCCGCCGCGCCAGGTTCATGTTGAGGCACTGATCGTGCAGGTCTCGATCAACGACACCTTTGAACTGTCCGTGGAAACGGCGGGTTTGACCGCCAACGACGCCTTTACCCTGAACAATGTGGTTCAGTTGGCCAACGTGCTCAATGGGAACATCATCGGCGCGGACGGCCCCGCCGCGAGCTCGGTGCTTGCGTTCGGGTTGCTTGACGGTACCACGCAGATTACCACGCCTGACGGGGCCGGCGGCCTCGTCGTGCAGCAAGTCCCGAACGTGCCGCTGTTGTTGACGGCTCTTGAGAATTTGACGGCTCTGGATGTCCTTTCCCGGCCGAGTCTTTCGACCGTGGACAACGAAGAGGCGAAGATCCTGATCGGCCAGGATGTTCCGATCATTAGCGGCAGTTCGCGAGCGCAAGACCAGTCGGCCATCGGCGCCAGTGTGTACAACCGGGTCGACCGTGAAGACATCGGCATCAAGATGACCGTGACGCCGCAGATCAACGAAGGCGACTTCGTGTTTCTGGACTTGGCGGTGGAAGTGTCGGCCCTGGCCCCGGCGAGCAGCACGGTGGGTGACCCCAACCTGCTGGGCCCGACGCTCAACAAGACGGAAATCGAGGACAAAGTGGTTATCCGCGACGGAGCGACCGGCATCATCGGCGGTCTCATCAGCGAGAACATGAGCCGCACCCGGACCCACACACCCTTTCTGGGCGACCTGCCCCTCATAGGTTGGCTGTTCGGCAGCCGGAACGAGACGCGCCGGAAAGAGGACCGGGTGGTGTTCGTAACGCCGCACATCGTCAA